>DUZJ01000106.1 GCA_013349615.1 Planctomycetota bacterium
ATACAAGAGCTTACATTATATTCAAGTCTATACGCATGTCAACCCAAAAATCAACATAAGTACAAGAATTAACAATGAGTTATGATATTTTTTTGACAAAAAACACTTTTGACGCTGGCATCACTATTAAATTGAACACCTAAATTTGTTGAAGGGAAAATATTTTATCTGTAGGCTCAATGAACAGTGATAGCCGCACAAATCCTTATATGTCTATTATAGCTGAGAACGCATTTTTGGCAACACTTTTTGTGTCTTCGGGACCCCAAATGCATTCTTTTGCGTTTGGGGAAGCCTTTCCGCAGCCTCGCACCTGTGCCTGTGTTTACCTCTGTAGGCAGTGCAAATCCTTTTATTAGAACTGCTATTAGCCTTTTTTATCGGTTGGTCCCATAAAAGGATAAAGTTTTTCATATTTTCTTGCCGAATAACATAAATGGGTATTTAGCTGTTTTTTAGGATTGAAAACGCGTTTTTTCCGGCAAAATGGGCCGGGGATTCCATTTTGCTTCCTTTCTTGCTTTCGATGGAAAGCAAGGGCGTGCCAAAGTGGGAACCCTTTTAGAAGGCCGGGAGAGGATGAGCTATGAGAACTATAGCGGTTGTTAATCAGAAAGGTGGTTGTGGCAAAACGACGCTGTCGATAAACCTGGCCAGCGCGCTCGCTGGTGCGGGTCAAAAGACCTTACTTGTCGATATGGACCCACAGTCGCACTGCGCAGTCGGCCTTGCCGTGCCTGAAGAGCAGATTGAACAGAGCATCTACGATGTGCTGATAAGCAAAAGCAGAAACGAACCGATAAAGCTGACAGAAATACTCTGGCGGATTAGCGATAGATTGGAGTTGGCACCGGCCAGCATAGACCTGTCTGCATTCGAGCAGCAAATGACCGGTATTGCTGAGTGCGAGAGCTGTTTGAGAAATGCCCTGGCCGAAATAAAAACCGAATACGACTACGCAATAGTCGATTGTCCCCCGGCTGTAGGGCTATTGACCTTCAATGCACTAAGGGCTGCTAACGATGTTATTGTCCCTGTTGAGACCGGTTACTTTGCGCTGCATGGGCTCAGCAAGCAGCTTGAGACCTTAAGTATACTTTGCGATCGATGTAGCCAGCACGTAGATGTCAGGGTCTTGGCCAGTATGTATGATATAAGGACAAAGATGGCCAGGGAGATTTTGGCGGAATTACAAAAGCACTTCGCCGACAAGATGTTCAGAACAATCGTTAATTTCAATACTAAAATCAAGGAAGCAGCCAGTTTTGGACAACCAATCAGCGAATACGATTCTGCCAGCAGGGGCCAGAGGGATTTTCGCTCGCTGGCAGATGAGGTTATTGGCTCTGAGGCCAAGCAGCAGCGCCGCGGGTTCGTCACATCCCTGACCGGTCAGCTCGAATCCATTAGCGCCACCGCTGATGAGCTGTTGCAGGCGGCAAAGCCTGCTGTAGAGGTGGGGCAGGCTCCAAAGGCAGAAGTTCTAAAGCCGGCCGATACTGATGACAGGCTTTCTGAATATTATGGCGTCAGCCAGATGAACGATGCAGTGGTATTCGTAACACTGTACCCGCGAGCCAAGAGCGTCCAGATTGCCGGTGACTTTAATAATTGGCAGCCGGAAAAGACGCCCATGCAAAAACTCGCTGATGGCGGTGTGTGGCAGACGAAGTTGAATTTGCCCGTCGGTAAATATCGCTACCGGCTGGTTGTGGACGGCCAGTGGCAGCAGGACCCATACAATGAGCTAACGGAGTTGAATCCCTTTGGCGAATTTAATTCGGTTACTGAAGTAAAATGACATTTATGTCTCTGCGAGGCCTGCTCCTGTGGGTCAGGGTGCAGGCCGTGGTAATCTTATCCGGTGCCTTTTCAATTTCTTTTCTGCATTTTAAACATTCTCGGTGTTTTTTTTATTTTTTCTCCACAACATTGTGTAATGAGGATATAATCTTTGCTGCGTAAGCAGAATCCACTGGAGGGTGACTGCTTGCCCCGTAAGGCAAATGGCTAACTTACGGGCTTTGCACATAAAGTTTGCTGGTTGACTGAGAATGGATGCTCGCAGCGCAATGCAATGGATTGTAGCAATTCTCGTCGTTGTGGTGGGGGTCTCTTTTCCTGTTTTTGCCGGCCCGGTCCATATTTACGGCGGCGACTTCAATCTGCCAATTCCCAAGCTGGATAGCAGTGATCCATACATCAGCAAAGGCTGGATGGGCGATGCAGTTATAGAAATCCCCGACCATTTTACTATCCACGACCTTGATGTTCGAATCAGTATTACACACACCAATGTATTCGATTTGCAAATTTTTCTGCAGAGCCCTGCCGGGAGTAGGCTGTGCTTGAATATGTACAATCCTTTTGATGAGTTTTTTGAGGCTGCAAATTACACACAAACCATATTTGACGATGAAGCCGAAACTGCGATTGAGCAGGCTGAGCCGCCTTTTACCGGCTGCTTCAGACTTATTGAGCCTTACAAACTTTCTGAATTTGACGGCGAGGACGCTTATGGTTCTTGGCGACTTCAGATTTATGATGCGTGGGCCTGGGACACTGGCACTTTGGATAGCTTTGAGTTTATAATTACAACTCCCGAACCAGCCACAGCAATACTCTTAATTCTCGGTGCAAGTTTAGTGACCCTATTCAAACCCCGCCGTGGCCGGTAGTCTTACTGAAGGGCCGAATCCTTTTCGATTACCTTTTTTCTCTGATTTTTTTTGAAATCAGCCAATTTCTCGCCAAGCTTTTCGTCAGTCAGTGCAAGAATTTGCACGGCGAAAATGGCTGCATTTTTCGCCCCCGCCGCCCCTATTGCCATCGTTGCCACCGGCACGCCGGGCGGCATTTGTATCGTGCTTAATAGCGCATCAACACCCTCTAATCCGCCTGCTGAGATTAATGGCACTCCAATAACTGGCAACGTCGTTCGTCCCGCCAGAGCGCCGGCCAGATGGGCGGCCATACCAGCGGCGGCAATTATCACCTTTATACCGTTTTGGGCGGCATTGTCGGCAAATTCTGCTGCTATCTCCGGCGTCCGGTGCGCTGAGATTATTCGCACCACCGGCTCTATGCCAAATTCGCCAAGCACGGCGATGCAGCTTTGCATTATGTCCATATCGCTATCGGAACCCATCAACACAGCTACGGCACTTTTCTTTTCAGATACCATTTGTTTTTTCTCGACCTTAATAGTACAATGTTTGACAGTTTGGTTGTGCCGTAATAATAACGGTCAGGTGTCGCAAATGCAAACGAGAAAACCTGTTGTTGCAGGCCAATTTTACCCCGGCTGGCACGATTCCTGTGTGGCCGAAATCAACGAATGCCTCGAGGCAGGGACGCTAAGTGAGTCGTTGCCTGAAACCATAGTAGCCGGAATTGTTCCGCACGCTGGCTGGACATTTAGTGGAATTGTGGCGGCGTTGGTCTTCTCAGCCATAAAAAAGCGGCACGAGGACGTCAATACCTTTGTAATATTTGGAGCCGCACACGGCTACTTTGGCCAGGTACCGGCTGTTTATGAGGCCGGCACCTGGCTCACTCCACTCGGCGAGGTCGCCGTTGATGAGGAGTTGGCCGGTGCAGTATTGAGCAGCGGCGCAGCCATCAGCGACTCTGTGGCCCACAGAGCCGAGCACAGCATCGAGGTACAGCTCCCATTTATACAGCATCTCTTTGCCGGGGCAAAGATACTGCCCATTCTCGTTCCGCCGACCGAACAGGCTGTGGCTTTGGGTGCAGGTGTTGGTAACGTTATCAGCCGGGACGAACACAAGAAGGTCGTCTGTATCGGCTCGACAGATTTGACTCATTATGGCCCGCGATATGGCTTTACACCGATGGGAACAGGCCCGGAAGCTCTCCAGTGGGCCAGCCGGCTTAACGACCGGCAGTTTATTGATTTGGCCTTGAAACTTGAGCCGCAGAGAATGCTCGCAAGCGCCGCGGAGAACTATAATGCCTGTGGTGCCGGAGCTGCAGCCGCGGCAGTCGCAGTCGCAAGGAAACTCGGTAAAACTGAAGGTCTGCTGCTTGCACACACTAACAGCAATGAAGTAATGCTCCGCCGGATGGGTACCACAAGCGCCGACAGCGTCGGCTATGCAGCAATAATCTTCTAATTTCCTATCGTATATTTTGCTTTGCTGGTATTGCGCCAGTTTTGTCGCAACACTCAATACGAAAAAAAGCCAACGGTCGGATTCGAACCGACAACCACTGGTTTACAAAACCAGAGCTCTACCGTTGAGCTACGTTGGCATAACTATTTTTAGAATTTACGCTCAAACTTGTTTTTTTCGATTTCGACTCTTTCTTGCTATAACCGATGCTGTTGTGCTTTAGGGCACTATCTATGGCAGAATCAAATTATAAAAAGCAAAAACGTTCTGGCAAATTTTCCTTTACTTTACATCTGACCGGGGAATATTGCAAGAAAATTAAGCACAGGTTGTGCTACTCTGGCGCGGATAGGCAGCAAGCCCTGTAGAGATACCTCGAACAAGCGTAGATTTGCATGCGAAGCATAACACCAAGGCCGTCGATGGGCCTGACGGAATCATTCTGAAAGGCTTGTGCGCTCTTTGTTTTTCATAATGTGGGCATGGGCGATATCCTGATATGCAGCAAACTTACACAAAGCGATGGTTCTGGTAAAAATGAAAGAAAAAGCATCGAAAATGATTTTGCCAAAAAGTCTTAGTAATAATGAAAGTACGACAAAAGCGGGCGATGGGATTCGAACCCACGACATTCAGCTTGGGAAGCTGACATTCTACCACTGAATTACGCCCGCAAAAAATTTCCTATATGTTTACTCTACAAGAAATACCGGGGTATTGTCAAATGTATTTGCTGTGCCGAATGGCAGTTCGGCTCTCCTGAAAAATCTTCATTCGGTTGTCCTCACATGGGACAGTTTTTCTTGATGTCTGTTCGTTCGTATTCCTCTTCCACCACTTTGTCTCTAAAGGACAAAATCCGGCAGAATCTCCATAAAATCCTCTGAAATGCCCTTAAAGACCGATAAGATTGAGTCTTCCATAGCTAAAAAATTCGGTTTTTCAGCATTTTTATTCTTGACAACTACACAGCCCAATAGTTAAATTGGGATAATAAGGCAATTTAGACAGCCCTTGTACCAGAAGGAGTTGGTTGAGGAAGAGGAATAGACAAGATGAAGGATTTATTTACAACCGGTGAAGCAGCCGAAGTTTGTAAGGTAAGCCAGCAGACAGTCATCAGATGTTTTGATTCCGGCAGACTGCAGGGATTTCGGATTCCCGGCTCAAGATTCCGGAGAATACCCCGCCAGAGTCTCATCAAATTTATGAAGGAAAACAATATTCCCCTCGATAAACTCGAGTCCGGCAAAAAGAAGGTTCTTGTTGTCGATGATGACCACGAAATAGTCGAGCTTATTGTGGACGTTCTCCTCCGTGATGGTAGATTCGATATCAAAACTGCATCAAGTGGCTACGAGGCGGGAATATCGACCCAGAGGTTCCGACCTGACCTGATATTGCTGGACTACATGTTGCCCGATGTCAATGGAAATATCGTTTGCCAGACGATAAGGGAAAATCCGGAATTCGGAAACATCGCCATTATTATCGTGAGCGGGGTTGTAAAACAGGATGAAATCGACCAGCTCCTGAAATCCGGTGCCGAAGATTTCATAAAAAAACCGTTTAACATTGCTGAACTGCTCGACAAAATCGCCGATGTTTTACGGATGAAATAAATTAGTGAATAGTCGTTAGTGGGTAAATTACTTCGGTCGTAATGACACACTCCGATTGAAATCCGGAAGCGAAGACAAACAATTAAGTACGAGGATATACCTAAATGCCGGATGAAAAAGCTGGTCCAGCGGCTGCCCACCACATAGAGCTTGTTATTCGTCGGCTTGATTCGCTTTCGATATTGCCATCAGTTGCAGCACAATTTTTTCCCAGGCTCCTGCAACCCCAATTCTCACCCTCGGCCATAGCTGACATTATTGAATTAGATCCGGCACTTACGACAAATATGCTTTCGCTCATCCACCAGCAGGCTTTAAGCTTCTCTGTGCAAAAGTTTTCGCTTCGTCGGGCGCTCGACGAACTGCCTGCGCACCTCATTCGCGATGCAGTTTTAGCGGTTAAAGTTTTCCAGGCCGGAGGCTTGAACGACAACGGAGTCCTGCTCAGAAAAAGACTTACAGAACACAGCCTTGCAGTTGCCTGTTGTGCTGAAGATATCGCAGAAATCATATCACCTCGCATGAATCCCCAGTTGGTCTACTGTGCCGGCTTGCTTCACGATGTCGGAAAACTTGCACTCGGAGAGGCAATGCCGAAAAGTTTTGTTCGTATTGTCGATGAAGCAAAATCAGAAACAGCCTGTTCCTGTACTATCGAGCAAAAACACCTTGGCTTGGACCATACTATCCTCGGTAAACGTCTGGCTCAAAAGTGGCACCTGCCAAATCAAATTACCCTTGCCATCTGGCTTCATCACAGTGATGTTGTGAGGATTTCTCAAAGTATGCCCGAAGCAAGAATCGCTCAAGTCGTGCAATTGGCCGATTCTATAGCACGCCAATCCGGCATAGGCCAGTCCGGCAGTTTCGATTCGCCAAAACCGGCAGAACAAATCGCCCAATCGCTTGCAATAAACATCGACCAACTGGAGAAAATCCGTCAAAAGCTGCCGGAAACAGTCAGACGAAAATCTGTAATTTTAGGCCTGGATTTGCCAAACGCCGCAGCAACCTATGGCGATATTGTTCACACTGCCGCTGCACGATTAGCCAGGGAGCAAACGCAATTGTCTCTGGAAAACCGCAAATTACAAAGCGCTTCAAGCCACTTCGATTTTATAACGGAATTTCTGCTCAGCATAGATTCGGCTGCCGCAGCCATCGATATAGCAGAAAGCTTTGCCGCCAATTGGCAAAAGTTTTATCAAACAGGTACGGTTTGTTTATACTTAGTACCTCAGCCTGATTTACAGTCCCTCGAAGCTGTTGTTGTAGAAAATCTATCGCAAACAAGGCTTGTTTGCCTGAATGTCCTTGACGGAACACCCTCAATACCGAAAGTGATAGCCAGTGACTTTGCAATCTTGAATGCTAATGATTATCTTGATTGGCTGTTTGAGCAATTAGACATTGATTTTGACTTGAACCACACTAAGTTGATGCCCCTACTCTCCTCAGGCCGTGCAATCGGAGCAATCGTGTTTGAGCTTCGGCATCCGGGAGACGTAGAACTGTTCCGGGAAAATTTCAGGACGGTCACTTCGATTGCCGGTTCTGTTTTAGATGCGGCTTGTGCTGCCGCCAAACAACAGCGTTATGTCGAGCAGTTTGCCCGGCTTCTTGCAAGACCAGGGGACATTCAGCCAAGGATTACCACAGATAGCTCCTTGAATGCTTTAGTTGAGATGGCGGCCGGGGCAGCGCACGAACTAAATAATCCTCTCTCGGTCATGTCCGGCCGGGCACAATTACTCAACCAGACCGAAAACGACCCACAGAAAAAACAAATCCTGAAACAGATACAGGAGAACTCCGGCAAAATATCTCAGGTTATCGAGGAGTTGATGAACTTTGCCAGGCCGCAGGAACCCAGGCCGGTCCGGACAAATATCAAGCAAATGCTCAATGAAGCTGAACAATTAACCAGCCAAAAGACGGGCGTAGAACATACCAACGTACAAATCGAAGTTGCCGAGGATATCAAAAGCGTTTTCATAGATTCTGCTCAGGTTGTATCGGCAATTGCAAATGTCTTTTCCAATTCTCTTGAATCCTACACAAATCAGCAGGGGCCAATAAAAGTTACCTCTGTGCCTGGTGAATCTGCCGATTTTGTCAAACTGCAAATCGTTGACTTCGGCTGTGGAATGGACGCAAAAACCCTCGAAAAAGCGACACAGCCTTTCTTTTCCGCCAAGCCTGCAGGCCGAAAACGAGGCATGGGTCTCGCCTACGCTCATCGGCTCATTCGATTAAACAAAGGGCGACTTAACATAACAAGTAGGCCCGGCAGCGGAACCACCGTAACGGTCACGTTGCCCTGTAAAGTAGATGATAGCGGATAGAAGAAAACAGGGGCCCGAGTAAGCTGTTTTTATGCTTCCGGTAGTAAGTCCGAGAATACAGGCAGAGTGATCCAGATAAGTAACGATAAGCTTGTGTCAATATCCAGCCCTTGACCACCATGAAGCTGATAGCTGATTAGTTATAGGGCTGGCTCTTGGAATCCTCCTTAATATCTCTTGTTCTTAAAGCCCGGCACCGACTAAGCCGATTCTATATCTGTCGGACCACTCCAAATCCAGTTTTGAAAGGGGTTCCCCCTGCGCCTGCTTGTACAGAAAAGCCGGGGAGGCAAAAAGGGTGTCTTGTGGACTATAAACAGCGATACAGAAGATTACGTCTGCTTATTAGTAAGTTGAACAAAGAACGCAGGAAGCAGGCCCAAAAAATAGATATACTCTGCAATGACTTTATTTCAGCACATAGGGACTTTATCAAAAGACTAAATACTATCAATTTCACAGCGAATTTTTACGAGGCAATCGTTGGAACAACCGGCTTGAGCGGCCTTTTGTATGCCGCTGGTAAACTTATCAAAGACGAAATCCCCGATTCAAAGGCGGTCTTCTTTTTGCTTGCACCCCCATTTCACGCGGACACCGTTTTGCAAAAAGATGGCAAAATGGGAAACCGCAAAAAATCGCGAACAGGGCTCCCGCTTCAGCGTGAAAACTTCAAATTGTATATGACTTCAATGGGCTCAGTCGAATCGTTCGAGAGTAACCAGCCGATTACTCTTGAAAAGCGACAACTGGAGAATTATTTCACGCCTGAGCTGGTGGAGAATATCTGTAAGTCGAACAAGCTTTGTACCCTTGATGATATGTTTGCAATGGGCGGCAGCGGCAACTTAATCAAACTAAACAAAATATCAGCCGTCGCGGTTCCATTGCACCGCTTCGGTTCTTCTCTGGGCTTTATATTGATTTATCGCTCATCCGAGAATAAGTTGACTCCAGAGGAGTTAAACAACGTCTCCGCGGTATCCTGCGGACTGTCCCGGGCGATACAATCTTGCCAGATACTTTTGAACTCTGCCGCTCGCACCCCTACTCCTGCCGGCGCAGGAGACGGCGTGGGAATTGCGAGCGCGGGCGATTGAGATTGTACGGGCGCTTCGCGAACCCCCCTACTCTAACCCGTCGGAAATCCCCGGTATTGTCGGCATAGGCGCCCTTGGTGACTTGTTTCTGACGGGTTCGACTTTCTTATAGAATTCGGCTTCCCGGCCGGAAAGCCTGTTTTGCTCAATCATTGTGCGGATACGCTGCAAATCGACATCTCGTGGCTCACCACCTGAGGATACTGTGGCGGTCGGTTGGCCAAAACCCGTGGGAATGACTTGTAAAAACCTACTTACAGAAACCGTCGATATAAATATAGCTACTGCAAGCACGCCCAATAAAAAATATCGGGACTGCAATTTTGCTGGTGCGTGATGGGAACGCGGCAAACATTCTTTTTTTGCAGCCCACTTTGCTTGGTAACGGCACCGGTCACAATATAAGCAGTCCATTTGGTCTTTGCCGGTAAGGCCAAACTCACAACTGCCAAATTTTTTGGCTGGCAGGTATCGCTTCAGTATTACCACGTTGTTAAACAGTGACAGAAAAGCTCCGACGGGACACAGATATCGGCACCAGAAGCGGGTATAAAAAACCGAGCCTATCAGAGCTATTGTTACTATTAGCAATATGGATAATTGCCAAAATTGGAAGTTGAAAATTGAGATGAGGGGGTCTGTTGCCAGAGTAGTTCGATTTCTGGAAAAAAAGAATACAATTATAACAACGAAAACGAGCCCATATTTGACAAACCCCGCTTTTTGCATCGTTTCCACCGATATTGGGCGCTTGAATCTTTCAGGGACAACATACCCAAGCAGTTCCTGTATGGCTCCAAATGGACAGATGTAACCACAATAGATGTTGCCGAAAAATATTACCAGAAGCGGCACTCCTATAGCCAGAACAAATGCTCCCGACAATCCTAAAGCAGGGCTCTGCAAAGACAGTACGGTCGCCATTTGTTCGCTGGAATACTGGGCGTTCAAAACGATA
>DUZJ01000110.1 GCA_013349615.1 Planctomycetota bacterium
AATGCTGGCCGAAAGTGTTTATGTAAGCCGGAGCAAGCAAATTTTGGTGTATGTTCAACAGTTTGAAGGATTTTCAAAGCTCAACAATGCTGCCTGGGCAAACTTTTGACGCAGGCGTCAATACTCGGTAATTAAGCGTTTGAATCAGGAATATTAGTCAAAATTTATCAGAGTTGTCTATGGACGTAGAACGACTTATCCACGAAAAATGCGATGAGATCCGTACAATTGCTGCTAAGCACGGCGCATACAACATTCGTATCTTTGGTTCTGCTGTACGGGGCGAAGCCGGTCCGGATAGTGATATCGATTTTCTCATTGACGTAAGCTCAACCACAAGTTCGTGGTTTCCTGCCGGTCTTATTTTGGACCTTGAAGAAATTCTTGGCCGGCGTGTCGAGATCGTGACGGAAAAAGCGCTCAATCCTTATATTCGCGACCATGTACTTCGCGAGGCTACACCGTTATGAAAGACGATACCGTTTACCTGCGTCACGTTCAGGAATGTATCCGGCGTATCGAGGAAAACGTCGCTGAGGGGCAAGGCCGTTTCCTGGCATCTCATACTCTTCAGGATGCTGTGCTGAGAAACCTTCAGACAATGGCCGAATCGACCCAGCGCCTCTCGGAGGATATGAAAGCAAAGTATCCTGACGTAGAGTGGCGTCGTATCACGGCATTTCGTAATGTCCTTGTTCACGATTACCTCGGTATTGATGTGGAAAGAGTCTGGGAGATTACTCAGCGTGACATACCTGAGTTAAAGCAGGCTATATTGACTATGCTGGATGAAGGACATAATCCCTCGATTTGATTCCATGCCAGAATAACTCAAAGCGACCGATTTGGGGCTGTTATTCTGAGCCCCGATAAATCGGGGCGAAGAATCTGGCCTTGTTTTGGGGACTGTGTGTTGAAGCTATAGTTTTTCGCCAAGACCCTCTCCTTTGGGTAATTTACCCTTCACAAGCTTGGCGGCGATTGCCGCCTGGCCAACGGATATTCCGCCGTCGTTTGACGGCACTTCACGGTTAAATAATACGGTAAAATCGTTTTGTTTCAACTGCTTTATCAAACGGTTCGTCAAATAGCGATTACAAAACACCCCGCCGCTTAACGCGGCTGTGTTTATGTTTTTTCTTTCTCTTGCTGCTTTGGCGAACCCAAGCAGGGCAGCAGCAATCGTATTGTGGAACTTTGCTGATATAAGACCACAGGCCGTTCCTTCCTGAATATCAGTAATTAACTGCACCATCATCTTACGTAAATCAAGCTGCAATAGTTCACTGGCTATACTGGTAAGTTCAAAATCATAGTGTTCTTCAATGCTGCCCTCAATAATTGCCTCAAGGGCCATCGGCAGTTGCGCTTCAAAATGATTGTAGCTGCCTAAGCCAAGCATAGCGGCAACTGCGTCAAAAACTCTACCCAGGCTGGAAGTCTCAACGGTGTTGATTCGTTTTTTAAGCTGCTCTGATATGATTTGTTGTTTATTTGCGTCGGTCTCGATTTGGTCAAGCAGCCAACTAAATTTCTGTAGTTTAAAATCGCGCCCGTAAGTTTCCTTTAAGAGTCCGATGACAGGTCTTATGGCTTCTTTACTTGCCGCATTTGCACCGGCCAGAGGGTAGTAAGCCAAATGGCCAAATCGTTCAAAGCCGTCTAATGATGCAATCAGACACTCACAACCCCAAATTGCTCCATCAGTTCCGTAGCCGGTGCCGTCGCAGGAAAGGCCGATGACCGGTTCATCAAGGCCGTGTTCAGCCAGAACAGAAGCAATGTGGGCCCAGTGATGCTGGACCTGAATAGTCCTTAAATTAGATAATGAAAGGGCATAGCGCGTGGACAAATAACCCGGGTGAAGGTCGCAAGCTACGACTTTCGGCTCGACTTCAAATAGTTTTCGCAGGTGCTCGATTGAATTGATATAGTGATGATAGACCTCTGCATCTTCCAGGTCGCCTATGTGTTCACTGCAGATAAGCTGATTTTGTTTTCCAAGGCAGAACGTATTTTTCAAATCCCCACCTGCTGCGAATATGTCCTGACGACAATTGGCTTCGAGCAAAATCGGCGTCGGTACATATCCCCTTGACCGGCGCAGCAGTACCGGCTCTCGTTTAACAAAATGCACAATCGAATCATCAACTTGCCGGTAAATCTCCCTGTCGTGCATTAAAAAGGCATCGGCAACGCAGGCCAGTTTCTGCAGCGCCTGCTTATTTTTGCAAATCAACGGCTCGTCGGAAATATTACCGCTGGTCATTACCAAAACTTCTATATTTTGCGCAAACAGCAGATAATGGAGCGGAGCGTAACACAGCATAAAGCCAAAGGTGCTGACGCCGTCGGCAACCGATGGAGCTATCGCAGAGTTTGTTCTCTTTGGCAGTAAAACGATTGGGCTTTGAGGACTCTTTAAGAGTGTCTGGGCCAATGCACTCACGATTGCGTGTTTTTTTATTGTCTCAATTGAGCCAGCCATCATAGCAAAGGGCTTATGGTCTCGCTTCTTGCGTTCTCGCAATCTCTTCACTGCCTCGTTATTAAGCGCATCAACAGCTAAGTGGAAGCCGCCGATTCCCTTTATTGCGACGACCTTTCCAGCCCGAAGTAAGCTCGCTGTTTCAGCGATTGCTTTGTCGGTTTGTGTTTTTATTGTTTTTCCTTTACTGTCTGTGAGCCACATCTTTGGCCCACACCCGCCGCAGGCGACAGGCTGTGCGTGAAAACGCCGGTCGGTTACGTTTGTGTATTGAGAAGCGCATCTATCGCACATCACAAACTCTGACATCGTGGTATTCGGCCTGTCGTAAGGAATGGTTTTTACTATCGAATATCTTGGCCCGCAATTAGTGCAGTTTATAAACGGATAGCCGTACCGAAAATCTTCTTTCTCGGTCATCTCCGAAAGGCAGTCCCGGCAGGTGGCGATATCAGCAGTTACCTGTGATATGGCCGAGCCCTGCGAATCGCTTGTCTCGATGATGAATTTATCTTCAGCCTCGATTACATCTATATCAACTGTGTTACAGGATTTTATTTCTGCCAATGGAGGCTTATCAGCTTCAGATTGCAGACGAACTAAAAATTCATCTATTTTTTCTTCTTTGCCCTGTAATTCGATTGTTACGCCTTTTGTGTCGTTATAGACAACGCCGGAAAGTCCCAACCGGCAAGCCAGCCGATACACAGCCGGTCGAAAGCCTACACCCTGCACGCGTCCCGTTATCAATATTCTTTGTCTTCTAATCAAAATTCTTATCTTTATTCTTTTATGTAGTCGATATGTACTATTGACGGAACCGAAAGCCGAAGGGCCATTATACTTTAACGGTTTGAAAAATACAATTGGCTGCTGTGCAGTCGGAGGTCGGGATGGACCGGGGGGATGGAAAATTTATTTGCCAAAGTTGGATTTCTGTGCTAATATGGTTTTGCTTCGGGGCCATAGCTCAGTTGGGAGAGCGCTTGCATGGCATGCAAGAGGTCGTGGGTTCGAATCCCATTGGCTCCATTTTTGTAACCTCTTGACTTTTAAGTACCTGCCCTTCGCTACTCACTACAGAATAGGCTGTTGAACATAGTCCCGGTCCTCTACCGCCAATCCGTCTCGTTCCGATTCACTCACCAATGGACGAAGCGGCATTGAGAACTGTAACGAAATGAGCCGATTCGACAGTGCTGCCTATCGACTTTTCTCCAAAGATTCTATGGATTGGCGGTGCCGGGCGAAGGTGCAGCCGCCTTCCAATTGATTACGTCATTACCATAATCAGTCGACACCTTACGAGAAAGAGATTTGCCAAGACCATCCGCCTCGGTCGGCCACAGGTCCACTCCGCCCGGACAATCCTCAGGATGGGAACCATCGCTGTAATTGACCCTGTCAATGCGGATATAATAACGTGTGCCAAGCTCATCCATATCACCAGGCATACTAAGCTCCACACTCTCACCGGCGTTGCTTAACCAGCCATCGTAAGACTCGATTACCTGAACGCCCATACTGCCGTATCTTGCTGTAAAGGCCGCCTCGTCCTTCACCACCAATAGATAACTATGTCCATATATCGTGACAAATGAGCTGGCCGGGAAGGTATAGTCAATGCCATCTGTGAACCTCCACGGTGTGTTCTTATCAACGCGGTATAATGTTACCGGAAACGCCAGGGTATTGTACAGCTCGATATATTCCTCATTCTGATTGCCGCTGGTCGGATTGTACATAATCTCGTTGATAACAATGGGGCCGACTTTGGGGTCAAGATTAGCAAGCCACGGTGTGTTAAAGTCCATCGCCACAAAGTTGAAATTACCGGTGCTGCTCTTAAAATATCGGCCGAATGACACGTTGGTCTGCGCAGCGCCAAAATCCTCCATCTCTCGGCAGCCTGTCAACATACCGTACTGGTCCGGTGGCGAGGACAGACACACCTTGTCGCCATTCTCACTTAGCCCAAAAGGTACAATACAACAGGGGTCGCCGGGATTATTGAAGTCCTGGTCTTCATAAAAGACGGTATAATTGTTCTTGGCAATCGTTTTCCCATCGGGAATTCTGTATTTCATCAGGTTGGCATCATTCCTGTCACTATCACTGAGGAACCAGCCGCCAATGTCGATGGCCTTGTTGGTGGTGTTGTGCAGCTCAATCCAGTCCGGACCGTCGTGCGAATGCGACATCACTTCATTGATTACCACGGCACCGGGGTTTGGGAGAATGCCGCTATCGTCCCAGCCGGGCGAGCCGCCATAGAACACACTTGCCCGCCAGGAGTCTTTCTCGCTCCAACTGTTCACATCGCTGTAAGTTGCCTCTATTATAGTCAGAGAAAAGCCGTCGCCGTCTGTGATTGGACGCCAGCCGTCCTCGTACTCAAAATCAAGAATCGTCCGGCCGATAGCGTCCTGGAGTCTGAGCCTTTCCCCATTATTGGCCAGGCTGCCGCTGTACTCACCGGCGACTCTAATACCATTGGCCTGGATACAATAGAGGTCGTCGAAGGCAGCGATGTTGTTGACCACTACGATGTGCTCGCCGGAGGCAAGCTCTATATCGGGAAAAGTGAAATGAATTCCTTCGGTGAACTCTACGAGATTTAGATACAGTGGGCCTGGCCCCGTGTTTTTCAGCTCGATGAATTCGGTGTTTGGGTCATTTGGATCGCCGGTGTAGTGTGGATGGTACATAATCTCGGTGATGCGCAGGTTCTCTGCGACCGGGCCGACGGCGAATATCGCCTCATTCAATGCACTCCATGCACCGTCCAGCACGCGTGCCTTGAGTTTAGTGGTCCTGGTCAACGGGACAGTTCCGGTATATGGAATCGCGCCGGGCGAGACATCGCCCTGGCTGATTTCGGCGGCAACTAACTCGGCTGAGATGAGGAAGTCGGAGTCGGAGGTAGAGATGTTCATGCCCTGGATGGCGAGCACGTTGCTGCCGGTCTGTAGGACACCGATATAACCGGAGATATCGATGTACTCGAAGTTGACCGCCGCAGAGTCAGGATGCTCGGAAGTGGCTGTCGAGTCCCACTGCGGTGCTCCGGAGAAATTGCGTCTGGCCACTTCGGTGCCGTTGATGTAGGCAACAAATCCGTCGTCGTACCGTATCTTCAGTGTCATGTCGGCCAGGTCGGTATGGCTGACCGTGAACGGGATGCGGATGTAACAAGTCCCATTCTGGCCGTACATATCTCCTTCGACATTGATATTGAAGAGGTCTATAAAGTTTAAAGGGTCGCCTGTATTCTTTTCGTATCCGACGCCGCCTGTGCCGCTGGGCCAGTTAGAGTCGTCAAAGTAGTTCGTAGACCAGGTATCTCCAGCCGGAGACAGGTACGAACCATCGATTATCTGCTGTGTAATGCCAATGCCCAGGTCTTCCCAGGCCACTGCCAGGTTATCACCGCCCCCGCCTTCTTTCATCAGCGCCTCAATGTAGTATTTCTGCCCACCCGCCAGTGTGATGGGTGCCGACTGCTCGTTGTCGGTTTGCCACTCCCTGGCAGGGCTCCAACTGTCCTCATAGGCGATACACACCGCGTTAGACGGGTCCTCATCAGTACTCAACCAGAGCTCGCTGGCGTCATCGCTGGATATCCAGAAGGTGTAGCTGCCGTTCGTCGGCGGATGGAGATAGCCCCTCAAACGGGCACCATAGTAATCAGCCCAGTCGGTCGGTGTTTCGAATGTGGTCAAGTAGTCGATAGCGCTCGGATTTCCGGGGTAATCGGGGCTCGATGTCAAGTCTGAGACAGCAGTGCCGGTGATTCCGGTCCAGTATTCGCACAGGATTGAGCCGGTGCTGCCGGCAAGAGAGCTGGTCGGAACAAGATAGTGCTGTGTGGCATTTTCGGCTACAAGGGTGACCGTGCCACCTGGTGCAGACTCTACCACCGGCAATCGTGGGTCGTTGCCGTCGGTGGTGTAGTAGATAGTGCCGGATGGAGCGCTCATAGTTACATTGAAACCGGTAAGGTCCCAACCGCCGGGAGGACTGACCGACGGGGCTTCGACACTCGGATAGAGAGGAGCAAGTGCACCGCTTCTTAGTGTCGTAGTCTTGAATTGGTCAACAACATCCTGGGACCGGTTGGGGAATAAATTGTTGATTTCGTTGTTGATAGCACTCTGCCAGGTATCCTTGTTGAGCGATGAACTGCCCCAGCGTGCGGATTCTGCGATAATCGCCATATCGATTTGCTGGGCGCGGGCTTGGAAGCGTTCAATGGCCCAGTCAGCCGTCAACGGGCCTTCGTTAAACAGGTGCTTGTACGCGTGGTCCGCGAATCGCAAGCGGTAATCGGGATAGGCCATCAGTTCCTGATGGATCCATTGCGGATTGCTGTACTGGAATTGGTCGCCGCACGGATATGGGCCGGTTCGGTCTGCAAGACCCCTTGACATAATGTGCTCGGCATCGTGAACGAAGTACCGGAATCCCTCCTGGCCCTTTTGATTGCGGACGCTGAACCAATTGTTGGTCCTGGTGTTGCCTAAGAAATTGGAAATCGGTGCATCGCGGTCACCATCGTAGAAGACCATCATCATGTAGTCGATGAGGTTGTCAACATCGAGCAGGACAGGATAACAGGGGTCTCGCGTGCCATCGGTTTTGAGGCCCTGGGTGCGGTAATAGTTCTCATGGCTTGTGAATCCGAGGTTGGCTATATCCCACAGGTCTTCCCAGTAATCGAGGGTGCCGTCGGTGGCCTCTATCGTGTAGCCGGCGATTGGGCCGGTAGCTTTGACGCAGTCCCAGTCGTCTCGGTCGCCGCCAAAATAAGATGCGCCATACGCCGCCTCGGGGCGCTCCTGTGTCTGGAAGATACCCCAATAATGGCCGTTGATGTAGAGGTGGTAGTATCGGCTTCGAGTATAGGCCTGGCCCAACAGCCCCTGCGTGTCGCGTGCCCAGACGTCCCGACACATAGCATTGGCGCTGTCGTTCGCGTAGCTCCAGGAGTAGTTCTGCGCGGTACGAAGGTCGACCTTGTCGAAAGCGTCCACACCTTCGCTGCCAAACAGAGGATAATTAAGTTTGCCGGCCCCATATTCGCTGCGGAAGAACAACCGGAAGGCGTGCTTGGGATTATTGCCGCTGCGGCTGTAGCCCCCGCGGATTCTCAGGCCGGCATTGGTTTGGAAACCATCACGCATATCAAGAGGCAGTCCCCAAATTACCGCTCCGTTAGCGTCATGTATATACGCAAGGTCAGGAAATCCACGGCCCTGGGGGTTTGGAGGATGTATTAATTCCAGCGATGTCGGCCGTTCCCAAACATAGCCATGGCCGCCTGCGTTGACATAAATACCCGATCCAGGGTCAAACAGGTTGTCGAGGTCAGTCACAATCGACATTGTTGGAATCGCCTTGAGGGCGTCCTTGAGCTGAGGCCCCCAAATCGCATGGTTGACAATGGCGAGATCCATGCCGTATTCGAATACCTGGTTATTAACGGGAGCCGATGGCCAGTTAGGTCCCGGTGGCTCGCCACTGGGTGATTGCGTGACGACGTCATCGAGAAAGATATATGTGTGTGTCTCGACCGCGGAGTCCAGCCAGCCCGGCTTGACCGCAACGGCACGAATAGTGGAAGTCTCATTCACGTCGAACGGGCCTGTATAAGTAAGCCCGTGCATTATCGTGGGCCGTGAGCCATCGAAGGTGTAGCGAATCTCGGCATCGTCCATCGCGGTGGACAACATCAACGGAAATGGACTGTCATAGAAACCGCGGCTTTCGCTGAACCAGACATCGCTGACAATACCCTCCGCACCGGCAATGTTGAACGCCTCCGGCGTTGGGCTTAAAAAGTATTGCGGAACACTAATGTTGCTGGCGGCGACCAGCTCGGGAAGGATGAGAAACTCATCATTGTTTTTGTCGTCGTTCAGCCCGTGGATCGCCAGCACGTTCCTGCCGGTGTGCAGCGTGTCCACAAAGGCCATAATGTTTATTTCTTCGAAGACGAGAGCATCCTCGAGCAGGCGGTCGGATAAAGCCGTGGAGTTCCACTCGACCGAATTCGGAGCGTTGCGGCGGGCGACTGGCTGACCATTGAGGTACGCCGTGAAGCCATCTTCGTATTGCATTCGCAACATCAAAGTGTCAAAGATATCGCTCTGGCCCTCTTCGAGGTCAAATTCGATACGCGTCCACAGTGAGGCATTGATGCCTAACATCTGTTCCTGTAAATTGGTGCTGATTTGCCCGGTACGTGTCACATTGTCGAAGACAGCAGTGCATAATACGCCATCCGAGTGCGATGTGACGCAAAGCCCGATGTAAACATCCTCTGCCATACTGATGTTAGTGGTACTAAGCTGCACCCAGTCTCCCGGGCTGCCACCCATATCGGGCGCATAGAAGCCGGTAAAGTCATCACCGGTACGTACTATCTTGACCCACGAGGGCAGCGTTACATCACCACCTTGAATGTTTTGGTCACGGGTAGCTCCGTTGACCCACTGGAAGGCATAAGTATCTGTTGTTCCTGCCGGCGGAGTAGCAATCATCATCGCATGTGAGGATGTATCAGTGAGCTGTTCACGAATCATTACGCCGGCCTTGGCCCAGTCGTTCGTCTGCTCTATGCTGACGACCTGTGCTATTATCTCGCCGTCGCCTTTCAGAGGAGTATATACATAGTAAAAGTCGTCCGTGTCGCCCCAGATGTCCTCCCCGTCTCCCTCTATTGTATAAACACCATTGACAACCGAATAGGACCCGGCGGCGGACGGGGTGCCGATATCCTGTCCGGTCTCCACTATCGCACTGCCGAAGCCGAGACCAGTCTCTCCAGTATGCCATCCCGAGTCACCAAAGTTGGGATCGGTCCAATCTGTGCCCACACCCGCATCGTCGATGGTGGGCACATGATAGGTAGCGGTCGCGCCTGTCTGTACGAGTGTCGTGGCATATTGCGCCAGACCATACGAGATATTGGTCAACTGTACGGGATATTCCGGTGTATACTCATGTATGATTGTATTGCCGTCAGGCGCCACCAGCGCCAGGTACTCTCCAGGCTCTTTGTTGAGATTGAAGTTGGTGTGATAGTAATCATCAGGGTCACGATATGGGTAATTATCGGGGTTCTTCTCTTCCGTTTTATCCGAGGCAAACACTATCAGGAACCCACCGGACCCAATCTCGAGGCCGTCCGGGAATTGCCACTTGGTCCAGTTGTCATTACTGTCGGTCAGGTACCAGCCATCCAGACTGACGTTTGCGTCCGTCGGATTGTAAATCTCGAGCCAGTCGGAGGATTCGTCGTTTCCATCCAGCAGTTCGCCTTCTTCAAGCGGCTCCGCACTGGCGTTGCTCGCCATGAATTCACTGATTATCAGGGAAGCGCCTTCCTCCTTGTTATAAGTTCCAATAGTGGTAGTTGTTTGATTTTCATTAATTTGTACTATTTGGTCAGGTGGTTTGGTCCAGACCTCACCCTCAACCTCAATCTCGCTATACTCAACTGTGTAAGTCCCTACCGACAGTGTTACCGTATCGCCGCTGTTTCTCCAGACTCCGTCGTTATCGACCTGCCACTGTGCTCCCGCATCTATAGCCGCCTGCGTAGAGATAGTAACCTGCAGGTATCCTGACTGCTGTGTATATGCTCTGGTAATTGATGTTGTCTG
>DUZJ01000142.1 GCA_013349615.1 Planctomycetota bacterium
AGTATAGCGTAATAGCCGGCTGGAATGAGCCGAATAGCCAGACGGTCCAGATTAATGATGCTCAAACGACAAACACCTTGGGAACTTATATCCGGCAGACAGGCTCATTACAGGTTACAATCTCTCCTCAGGCGGCCATAGATGCCGGAGCACAATGGCGGGTCGATGGCGGCGCCTGGCGAGACAGTGACTATACAGAGCCCAATCTTGTCGTAGGCTCCTACACGGTCGAGTATAGCGTAATAGCTAACTGGAATGAGCCGAATAGCCAGACGGTCCAGATTAACGATGCTCAGACGACAAACACCTTGGGAACTTATGTCCGGCAGACAGGCTCATTACAGGTTACAATCTCTCCTCAGGCGGCCATAGATGCCGGAGCACAGTGGCGGGTCGATGGCGGCACATGGCGAGACAGCGGCTATACAGAGCCCAATCTTGTCGTTGGCTCCTACACGGTCGAGTATAGCGTGATAGCCGGCTGGAATGAACCGAATAGCCAGACGGTCCAGATCAACGATGCTCAAACGACCACAACCTTGGGAACTTATGTCCGGCAGACAGGTTCATTACAGGTTACAATCTCTCCTCAGGCGGCCATAGATGCCGGAGCACAGTGGCGGGTCGATGGCGGCGCCTGGCAAGACAGTGGCTACACAGAGCCCAATCTGGCCGTAGGCTCCTACACGGTCGAGTATAGCGTGATAGCCGGCTGGAATGAGCCGAATAGCCAGACGATCCAGATTAACGATGCTCAGACGACCACCGCATCGGGAACTTATGTCCGGCACACAGGCTCATTACAGGTTACAATATCTCCTCAGGAAGCCATAGATGCCGGAGCACAATGGCGGGTCAATGGCGGCTTATGGCGAGATAGTAACGATATAGAACCCAATCTCGTCGTAGGCCTTTATACGGTTGAGTATAAGCCACTTCCCAGCTTCATTGAACCCAACAGCCAGACCGTCCAGATTGATTACAATCAGACGACCGTCACTTCGGGAACGTATATCCCGACAGGTTCGTTGCAGGTTACAATCTCGCCGCAGGCCGCTATTGATGCCGGAGCACAGTGGCGGGTCGATGGCGGCTTATGGCATGATAGTAACGATATAGAACCCAATCTTGTCGTAGGCCCTCATACGGTTGAATATAAGCCGCTCCCCAGCTTCATTGGGCCCAACAGCCGGACCGTCCAGATTTATTACGAGCAGACGACCATCACTTCGGGAACGTATATCCCGGCAGGTTCGTTGCAGGTTATAATCTCTCCTCAGGAAGCCATAAATAACGGAGCACAGTGGCGGGTCGATGGCGGCTTATGGCATGATAGTAACGATATAGAATCTAACCTTTTCGTAGGTACGCATACCGTTGAGTATAAGCCGCTCGCGAACTTCAGAGAGCCCAACAGCCGGACCGTCCAGATTTATTACGAGCAGACGACCATCACTTCGGGAACGTATATCCTGACAGGTGCGCTACAGGTTACAATCTTACCTCAGGAAGCCATAGATGCCGGAGCACAGTGGCGGGTGGATGGCGGTACCTGGCGATACAGCGGCTCTATAGAGAGTGGTCTTGTCATAGGTCCTCACACCGTTGAGTGTAGCGTGATAGCCGGCTGGGATGAGCCGAATAGCCGGTCCGTACAGATTAACTACGCTCAGATCACTGGTATTAGCTGTATTTATGTCCAGCAGACAGGCTCTTTGCAGGTTACAATCTTTCCAAAGGAAGCTACTGATGTCGGAGCGCGGTGGCGGGTCGATAACGGCCTCTGGCGAAATAGCGACTATATACAGACCGACATTCCGGTAGGTTATCATTTGGTTGAGTATAAGTCGCTGCCCGACTGGAATCCACCTGCTAACGAAATTGTCGAGATTAATGACGACCTGACGACCAGCACTACGGGAACGTATGTCCCGACAGGTTCACTGCAGGTTATACTCATGCCGCAGGCCGCTGTAGATGCCGGAGCACAGTGGCGCGTCGATGGCGGCAACTGGAATGATAGTACCTATATAAAGACCGGCCTTTCGGTCGGTGCTCATATCATTGAGTATAAGCCGATAACAGGCTGGAATACACCTGATAATGAAACGATTCAGATTAATCACGCTGAGGTGACCACCAAGCTCACAACGTATATATCGAAACAGAATTCATTGCAGGTTACAATCATCCCGCAGGAAGCTATCGATGCCGGAGCACAGTGGCGGGCGGATGGCGGCATCTGGCGAGATAGTAATGATGTAGAAACCGACCTGGCTATAGGCTATCATTTGGTTGAGTACAAGACGATTACTAACTGGAAAACGCCTGCCAGCGAGATAGTTGAGATTGTTTATGGTCAGACAACTTCTATAACCGGAACGTACATCCCGACAGGTTCGTTGCAGGTTACAATCACCCCGCAGGAGGCCATCGATACCGGGGCGCAGTGGCGGGTCGATGGCGGCGTCTGGTGGGATAGTAACGATTCAGCAACCGGACTTTCGGCGGGCTTTCATATAGTCGAGTACAAGCCGCTCACCAGTTGGGATACACCCGCTAATGAAACGGTTCAGGTTGATTATAATGAGATAACAACTATTACAGGAACTTATATCAGGCGGGAAGGTTCGTTGCAGGTTACAATCCTGCCGCAGGAAGCTATAGATGCCGGAGCACAGTGGCGGGTAGACAGCGGCGACTGGTTAGATAGTGGCCATACAGAAACTGAACTTTTAGAAGGTTCTCACAGGATTGAGTATAAGCCAATCCCCGGCTGGAATAAACCTGCTAACGAAACTGTTTGGATTGATGACGGTCAGACAACGAACACTTCGGGAGTGTACATTCGGTCAGGTTCGTTGCAGGTTACAATCGCCCCGCAGGGAGCCATAGATGCCGGAGCGCAGTGGCGGGTCGATGGCGGCCTCTGGCAGGATAGTAACGATATAAAGGCTAACCTTCTTCTCGGTGCGCATACCGTTGAGTATAAGCCCATCTTCGGCTGGAATGAGCCCAATAGCCAGACCGTCCAGATTGATTATAATGAGATAACAACTATTACAGGAACTTATATCCAGCAGATGGGTTCGCTGCATGTTACAATCCTGCCTCAGGAAGCCATAGATGCCGGAGCACAGTGGCGGGTCGATGGCGGCTTATGGCGAGATAGTGATACAGAACCTAACGTTGGTGTAGGTTCCCATACGGTTGAGTATAAGCCCATCTACGGCTGGAATGAGCCGAACAGCCAGATGGTACATATCAATCTGGGGCAGACGACTGACACAAGTGGGACTTACATCCGGCAGAGAGGTTCATTGCAGGTTACAATCGCGCCGCAGGAAGCCATAGACGCCGGAGCACAGTGGCGGGTCGATGGCGGCTTATGGCACGACAGTAACGATATAGAACATAACCTTGGTGTAGGCCCTCATACCATCGAGTATAAAGCCACCACCAACTGGAATGAGCCGAACAGTCAGACAGTCCAGATTGAGTACGGCCAGACGACCACTACTTCGGGAACGTATATCCAGTCAGGTTCGCTGCGGGTTGCAATCCTGCCGCAGGCCGCTATTGATGCAGGAGCGCAGTGGCGGGTCGACGGCGGATTATGGCGGGACAGTAACGATATAGAACCCAACCTTGCCGTAGGTACGCATTCCGTTGAGTATAAGCACATCACCAACTGGAGCGAGCCGAACAGTCAGACCGTCCAGATTGAGTTCGGTCAGACGGCCGCCACTTCGGGAACGTATATCCGGTCAGGTTCGTTGCGGGTTACAATCGCACCGCAGGAAGCCGTTGGTGCCGGAGCGCAGTGGCGTGTGGATGGCGGCGCCTGGCGAGATAGCAACTATGTAGAGACCGACCTTCCGATAGGTTCCTATACGGTTGAGTATAAACCGTTATTCGGCTGGAATGAGCCAAACAGCGAAACCGTCCAGATTGAGCACGGCCAGACGACTGCCACAACTGGCACTTACATCCGTCAGAGAGGTTCGTTGCGGGTTATAATCGAACCCAATGAGGCCAACGATGCCGGAGCTCAATGGCGCGTCGATGGTGGCTTATGGCATGATAGTAACGATATAGAACCTAACCTTGGTGTAGGCCCTCATACGGTTGAGTATAAGCCGCTCACCAACTTCAATGAGCCGAATAGCCAGACGGTCCAGATTGAGTACGGTCAGACAACTACTACTACCGGAACATACATACTGACAGGTTGGTTGCAGGTTACAATCGACCCGAACGAGGCCATTGATGCCGGAGCGCAGTGGCGGGTCGACGGCGGATTATGGCACGATAGTAACGATATAGAACCAAACCTTGCCGTGGGTACGCATTCCGTAGAGTATAAGCACATCACCAACTGGAATGAGCCGAACAGCCAGGCAGTCCAGATAAATCACGGTCAGATGACTACCACTTCGGGAACGTATATCCGGTCAGGTTTACTGCGGGTTACAATCGCACCGCAGGAGGCCATTGATGCCGGAGCGCAATGGCGTGTCGTTGGCGGCACCTGGCGTGATAGTAATGATACAGAACCTAACCTTGCCATAGGTTCTCATACGGTTGAGTATAAGCCCCTCTACGGCTGGAATGAGCCGAACAGCGAAACAGTCCGGATTGACCACGGGCAGACCACTACCACAAGCGCAACTTATATCCGGCAGAGAGGTTCGCTGCGGGTTATAATCGAACCCAATGAGGTCAACGATATCGGGGCGCAGTGGCGTGTCGATGGCGGCTTATGGCACGATAGCAACGATACAGAACCTAACCTTGGCGTAGGCCCTCATATCGTAGAGTATAAGCCAATCACCAACTGGAATGAGCCGAATACACAGACGGTCCAGATTTATTACAAGCAGATGACTACTACTACCGGTACTTATGTCAAGTCAGGTTTGTTGCATGTTACAATCGCCCCGCAGGAGGCAATCGATGCCGGGGCGCAGTGGCGGGTCGATGGCGGCTTATGGCATGATAGTAACCATATAGAACCTAACATTCCCATAGGTCTACATACGGTTGAGTATATGCCACTCTTCGGATGGACGGAGCCGAACAGCCAGACCCTCCAGATTAACCACGGTCAGACAACTGCCACGAGCGGAACTTATATCCGCCAGAAAGGTTTGGTGCAGGTTACAATCGCCCCGCAGGAAGCTATCGATGCCGGAGCGCAGTGGCGGGTTGATGGCGGCACCTGGCACGATAGTAACGATACAGAACCTAACCTTTATGTAGGTTATCATATGGTCGAATATATGCCGGTCACCAACTGGGGTAAACCTGATAACGAAATGGTTTTAATTAATCACGATGAAACGACCACCGTTTTGGGAACTTATTTCTCGTCAGGTTCGTTGCAGGTAACAATCGCTCCGCAGGAAGCCATAGATGCCTGGGCGCAGTGGCGGGTCGATAGCGGCCCCTGGCACGATAGTAACGATATAGAAACTAACCTTCCTGTAGGTTCTCATATCGTTGAGTACAAACCTATCGCCGACTTCAATGAGCCGAACAGCCAGACAGTCCGGATTGAGCACGGTCAGACCACAACTATTACCGGTACTTATCGCTACCACACAGGTTCGCTGCACGTTATAATCCTGCCGCCGGAGGCCAACGATGCCGGTGCGCAGTGGCGTGTCGACGGCGGCACCTGGCGGGATAGTAACTATACAGAGCCAAACCTTGTGATAGGCTCACACACCGTTGAGTACAAGTCGGCCGGCAACGCCTGGAATATACCTGCTAACGAAACGGTTCCGATTTTCTATAATCAGACAACAATCATTAACGGGATTTATATTCTAAGGACACCTTCAGGAACACCGCCCATAAAGTGGCACAAAACCTTTGGTGGAAGCGATTCGGACTATGGCGAGTCGGTTCGGCAGACCTCGGACGGCGGATTCATAACTGCCGGCCATACTTTCTACTCCAGCACGTTTGACTACGATGTTTATCTGGTAAAGACCGACACAAATGGAGATATAATGTGGCAAAATACCTTCGGTGGAGGCGATTGGGACTATGGCCAGTCAGTTCAGCAAACCTCAGATGGTGGATACATAATCGCCGGCTACACTTACTCCTATGGAGCTGGAGAGACCGACTTTTATCTGATAAAAATAGACTCAAGTGGAAATCAAGATTGGGACACAGACTTTGGAGGATACAGTTGGGACGAAGCTTATTCAGTTCAGCAGACCTCCGACGGAGGATATATAATTGCCGGCTCCACTTACTCCTTCGGCGCAGGAGGGTCCGATGTTTACGTTATAAAGACCGACTCACGGGGAAGGAAAGAGTACGAATGGACTTATGGCGGGACAGAAGATGACCATGCCTGGTCGGTTCAGCAAACCTCTGATGGTGGATACATAATTACAGGCTACACTTCCTCCTACGGCGCAGGGCAACGCGATGTTTACCTTATAAAGATAACATCAACTGGAACAATGCAGTGGCAAAATACCTTCAATGGAAGCGCTGATGACGTCGGCTATTCAGTACAGCAGACAGCAGATGGTGGATACATAGTTGCCGGCTACACATCCTACTGGTGCCCTTCCGACGGAGGTCAACAGTACGATGTTTATCTGATAAAGACCGAGCCAAATGGAAACAGCCAATGGCAAAAGGAATACCCGGGCAGTGATGACTATTGTAGTGGCGATGAGTTGGGCTATTCCGTTCACCAGACATTCGACGGCGGATATATAATTGCAGGCGAGACTAC
Source organism: Planctomycetota bacterium (assembly GCA_013349615.1). Taxonomy (GTDB): domain Bacteria; phylum Planctomycetota; class Phycisphaerae; order Sedimentisphaerales; family Anaerobacaceae; genus CS2-K091. Next base: position 6,764 of record DUZJ01000142.1, read on the forward strand.
GTCTTATGGCAAGGGGGCCACAGATGTTTATCTTATAAGGACTGACCCGAACGGAAATATAAAATGGCAAAAGGCCTTCGGTGGAAGCGATCATGACTATGCCGGCTCGGTTCAGCAGACCTCAGAAGGCGGATACATAATTGCAGGCTCCACTTACTCCTTTGGCGCAGGGAAATACGATGTTTATCTGGCAAAGGTGTGCAGAGATGGTACTTCCTGTGCCGACTTTAACTGCGACGACATAATCGACTTTGAGGACCTAAAAGAATTCGCCGGCCAATGGCTCCAGCCAGGCTTCCCACATGGCGATATTGCCCCGGAGATCGGCCCCGATATGGGCGATGGTATAGTAAACTTCTTAGACTTCAGCGTCTTCGCACACGATTGGCTTTATGAAAACATCGCTCCTTAGTTGAATGGAATTTAGTGCTTCTTGCACAGCCGAATTGAATACTGTCATCCCGAGCGCACCCGAGGAATCTATTAGAAAACGTCATTGCGAGCACCTCACCTGATTCTCAGGATGCATGCAAAATAAACTAAGATATTGGCCTGATTACGCTAACATCTCTCTATTACAACACTTACAGATAACATCGTGCCGAATGCGATTTCTTAGTTCATTAGGAGGCCTGCGAAGCAGGCCGCGGCAATCTCAACTTCATAATTCGATATTCCTTGTTCGATATTCTATATTCACCATCCGTCCTCCGCTTTCTGTCCTCTGTCCTCCGTCATCTCTTAATAACCAAAATCTCCAGTTTATCGCCCAGGTATAGCGGTCGCCTTGCGTGGTAATATATGGCACTGAAAAGCCGGCCAAATACCCGCTGGTAAGATTTTTCTGTCGGTTTTACTTGCGCCTCTGCCACCCCGAAGGCAGTGTCCGAATATGCCCTGGCCGTCTCGGCAATGCCCTCAGCCCAATCCATTACGTAGCTGCGAACAGTTCCTTCACCGATGGCCGCATCAGGACAATGATTGTAAATACGCCCAAAACCGTACCATGCGGCATGAGTAAACAACTAACACAAGCTATGGCGAAACAAAACTTGTAGCATTTCCTGCGTGCGAGGCGCCGGCCGGAAATAATCATACAAATCGCAAGCGTCCACCCTAACGTTATAAAAGTCAGGGCCAACATCACAAAGATCAAACCGAAAAAAACTGACGGACCGCCCCTCGAAGTCTCGGCGAGCATTGCTATCCCCATAATCAGATGTATAATTGGAAAGCACGAGAAAAAGCCCGCAATTCCCCCGACCACATAATGAAAAATCGATAGCAATTTTAAATGTTCTTCATCTTTGTTCATCCAAATCCTCCCTTGCACTTCAGAATTTGATAATTAACGGCAGTCAATCTTACTAATCTCTATTTAGTCTTGCGCATTTAAGGAATCGGCAAAAATATCGTTCTTCTCAGGACCTTACCGAACTTCCTGCCTGCCTTTGCCCTTAATTGCCGCGTCTCTTCCTCCATCTGTTTGTATTCCGGCGTCTCGTCCAGCAGCTTCTGCACGTAAGCGTCTCTTTCTTCCTCGCTCATATAATTGTCCCTTATTTCTCTCAGCTCCCCACTGTCGAGGAAGAACCCGCCGCACCCGTAGCACTCATCGACGCTCACTTCTTTTGCGCTGCTGTACTTATGTGCATGCATTGCCATCCCGCACTTCGGACAGTTAAGCGGCTCCCGGCCGGCATCGTTGACCCGCGGGCTTTTCAACGCCTCTTCGAGTGCATTGCCGGCTCCTTCGTGCTCCTCATTCAGACGTATCAATTCCTGCCAGTCGAACCATATCCCTTTACATCCGTTCTTACACACATCAACCTGCACACCGCCAAAATCCTCTTCCACCATTAACGCCCCACACGCTGGACAATTCATATTGCACCTCCGTTTCTAAAATCTGTCTTCTTATCCTTACGACAAAACAAAACTACTTTTCCCACCCACTCTCTATTTTTACAAATCCTACAGCCGACTTTCAATTCACACAATAGCCAAACCGACAAGCCCTGTCAAACCAAATTTATCCCGACCGCACCTGTCCTGAGCATAACCTGCTCTGAGCGCAGTCGAAGAGTCGAAGGAGCTGAGGGAATCCGAGCTGTTGCCTTCCCTCGGCGGGATACTATTCTCTCCGAAACATAGTTGACTATCACCACTGGCCGGCTTATATTATGTTTTCTACGAGGCCGAATATGAAATATATCATTACCACGACTGTTTGCCTGCTCTTTATAGCCGGCTGCACAACGCGGAATTTTACTAATACGCCGCGTACCGCCATTGAGCAGCTCTTGCTCTCCGCTGCCGTTGACAACGCCGTCGCAAAATTCCACGTCCCTCAGCTTGCCGGCAGGAAAACGTACCTCGACTTTAGCAATCTCAATTGCATCGACGCCGAATACGTCAAGGCGGCCGTCCGCGCTCGTTTCGCCCAAATCGGCGCCGACCTCGTCAAGGACCCCGAGCAGGCTGATTATATAGCTGAAATATCTTCGGGCGCACTCGGCACCGAATATAAAAGCTCTCTCCTCGGAATCCCTTCGATTCCTGTCCCCGGCTCACCCACGCCCTTGCCGGAGCTGGCACTGGCCCGCGGCGTAGAGCAGACGGGAATTGCAAAGCTGCTCGTCTTTATTCACGCCGATGGAGAGGTCGTCACCACAGACCATTATTATGGCAAAGCCGAACGCTCCGAAGGTTTTATTCTCTGGTTCCGGTTCCAACCCACCGACGATATCCGCAAAGCCTGGGAGCAAGCCGACAACAAACTAAAAACCGAATCACCCAAAAACTAAAATCCCCCCCGTCATTCCGAGCGCAGCATTACCCTGTGTCATTCCGAGCGAAGCGCAGCGGAGTCGAGGAATCTATTAAAAATTGTCATTCTGAGCGCAAGGAGCCTTTAGCCCTGAGCGCGGTCGAAGGGGAAGAATCTCAAACCTCAATAGTAAATAGTCAATACTCAATTGAACCACCCCCCACCATCCCCTGTGCTCACTGTGGCAAAAAATACGATATTATAAAACTCTGGGGCCGGCTGCCCGGGATAGGTCTTATCCGAGCCACTACTTTATTTGCCTATCTCGATACCCCCTGGCGGTTCAAGCAGAAAAACAAATTATGGAAATACTGCGGCGTAG
>DUZJ01000119.1 GCA_013349615.1 Planctomycetota bacterium
CCGGCATTCTTAAACGGGCAAATATGCTGTGCACCGGGTGCGGCACCTGTGCGATAGCTTGTCCGTTCGGAACGATATATACCGACCTGATACCTTTTCCAAGCAGCGTTTGCGATGTGTGCAGAGGCAGGTTGAGAGAAGGCGAAAAGCCGTTGTGTGTTAATACCTGCGAGGATGGAAGCATAGATTACAAGGAAGTTGACGCGAGCAAAGAGACGGACATGATAGAAGTTTTTGAAGATATCGTAGTAAAAGTTGCCGGCGGAGTCCTTTGGGAGCCGTTTTTGAGGGAAAAGACAAAGAAATGACGCAAGCTTTACAAAATTTGTTCTGGATTTTGATTTTTCCGGGCTTTGTGTTCACTGTTTGTTTGGGGCTGGTCGCTTCGTGGATAGTTCGCAAGGTAAGTTCGCTGGTCCAGTGGCGTGTTGGGCCGCCATTTTTTCAGCCATTCTATGACGTCGTAAAATTGATGGGCAAGGAAGTTCTGATACCTGAGGAGGCCCAACAAACCGTTTTTAAGGCAGCGCCGGTTGTCGGCTTAGCTGGTGTGCTTTTGCTTTCGACAATGCTGTGGCGGATAACCATCGACCCGACAAGGCTCTTTGTCGGCGACATCATTGTAGCGATTTACCTGATGGTGCTGCCGTCGCTGGCGTTGATTCTGGGCAGCAGCGCCAGTGCCAGCCCTCACGCGGCGGTGGGCACAAGCCGTGAGATGAAACTGGTTATGGGGTATGAGCTGTCGCTGGTTTTGGCCTTTATCGTTGTGATAATAAAAAGCGGCGGTCAGCTCAGCTTAGCGGCGATTGCCCAGCAGACGCCGGTTTTCAGCATATCCGGCTTGCTGGCATTTCTGGCTGCGTTACTATGTGTCCAGGCCAAACTTGGTTTTGTCCCCTTTGATATGGCCGAAGCGGAGACTGAGTTGGCCAGCGGTGCGTTGATAGAATATTCCGGAGCTCTGCTTGCCGTCTGGAAGGTTATGCAGGCAATGATGCTTGTGGCTCTGCCGTTGTTTTTAGTAATGGTGTTCCTCGGCGGATTCACAGGGGCCCTGTGGGCGGGAATTGCCAAGTACGTGTTGGTGCTGGTTTTGTTGATTCTAATCAAAAATACCAACCCCCGTGTTCGCATCGACCAGGCGATGAAGTTTTTCTGGTTTTATTGCGGTGTTGTCCTTGTTGCCGCTGTTATTCTGGCAATAATCGGTAATTCTTATGGTATCAATTGGCTGTAAAAATATGAGATACGAAATATGAGCTGGAAGATATGGTCATTAAAGAAATCTCCGTGGGTATTCCACGTTAATACCGGCGCTTGCAACAACTGCGACATCGAAATTGTTGACTTGCTGACGCCGAAGTTTGACGTAGAGAGGCTTGGTATCAAACTGGTTGGCTCTCCGCGGCATGCCGACGCTTTGCTGGTAACCGGCGGAGTAACTCGCCAGGCAGCACCGCGACTGCGCGAAGTGTATCGGCAGACGCCTAAGCCCTGTGTTGTCTTTGCTATCGGCGCCTGCGCCTGCGACAAAGGAATATTTACCACCGGTTATCATATGGTCGGGCCGGTAGATAAAATAATCAAAGAAATCGACCCCAATGCAATTATCGCCTATGTGCCGGGCTGCCCGCCAAAACCTGAAGCAATCATATCCGGGGTAGTAACAGCATTATCCGTTTTATAAGCCAGAAAGAATTATGAACCAGGAAGAACTAAATAGCAAACTATCAGAAATAAAGGACAAGCTCTTCGCAGTCGAGTCCGGCAAGTCGCGTGCCGGATCTGACAATAGAATATACCTTTCGTGCGAGTCCGAAAACAGTTACGCCGTCAACAAGTTTCTATTCGAAGATGTTCCTTTAAGATTTGTGACTGCTACGGGCGTAGACTCGGACGATTGCTTCGAAGTTCTCTACCATTATGCTTATGACCAAACCAGTTGTGTGATTACTTTGAAAGCATTTATCCGTGACCGTGAAAAGCCGTCGATTGAATCCATCGCACCATTTTTGCCTGCCGCGGAGTGGATAGAAAGAGAGATACACGACATATTGGGAATCGAGTTTAACAATCATCCCGATATGAGACGATTAATCTTAGCTGATGACTGGCCGGAAGGCGTTTATCCCCTACGGAAAGATGCGAAGAAGCCTGCGGACCGACTGGACGGTGAGCCACCCACCCGTCCTATGGTCCAATCGCAATCGCCCGCCCGACGCACCGTCCAACTGTCGAAACCAGTTCTTCCGGTTGGGCCTTTTCATCCGCTTCAGGAAGAGATGGAATTTTTCCAGTTGACCGTCGATGGCGAAATCGTAACCGATATTGACATGCGAATATCTTACAACCATCGCGGGATAGAAAAAATCAGCGAATCTCTGCAGTTTGACCAGGTTCCGCTCCTGGTGTCGCGTATATGCGGCATTTGTTCGGCCTCGCATCCTCTGGCTTATGTGCAGGCTGTTGAAGAGATTGCAGACATAACGCCGCCGGAGCGTGCGCTGTATGTGCGAACAATTATCGCCGAGCTTGAACGCATCCACAGCCATTTGTTGTGGGTGGGCCTTGCAGGTCACTTTATCGGCTACGATACCGTCTTTATGTGGGCGTGGAAATATCGTGAGCCGGTGCTCGATTTGCTGGAAGAAATAACGGGCAACCGAAATAATTACGGAAACCTCAAGGTAGGCGGCTGCCGTGAGGATGTCGGCGATGAGCTGCAGCCTAAAATGCTGATAGAGCTGGACAAAATCGAAAAGAAAACAGAGATGCTCACAAAGGCAGTGCTTGATGACCCAATTATACACGCCCGGCTCAAAGGAGTAGGCGTATTGAGCAAAGAAGACGCTATCCAATTTGCAGTAACAGGCCCGACGGCAAGAGGCAGCGGCGTTGCTATCGACGTAAGGCGCGACGACCCTTATGCAGCTTATGCTGATTTGGACTGGAATGTAATTACCCAACCTGAAGGCGATGTTTTTGCAAAGGCGGTTGTGCGCCTTCTTGAAGTACTCGAAGCTGTTAAGATAACAAAACAAGCTGTAAAGAAGCTTCCCGGTGGGCCTATTGCCACCGAGGTCAAAGAGATACCGCCGGGTGAAGGCTGCGGCCACGCTGAGGCGCCGAGAGGAGAAACGTTCCATTATGTCCGCAGTGACGGCGGTAACAGGCCGGTCCGCCACAAGGTCAGGGCACCAAGTTACGTTAATGTTCCTTCGTTTAAGGCCTCATGTATTGGCGGACATATTCCTGATGTTACGATTACGCTGGCAGCGGTCGACCCGTGCTATAGCTGCACCGAGAGAATGGCTGTTGTTGACAGAGACGGCAGCGTGTTACACAATTATGATGCTCTGCTGAAATTGAGTCGTGAGAAAACAGCGCGTATAAGTAAGGAGCTTGGTGCGCCGGAACTAAAGATGGAGGATTTATGAATTTGGGTAAGATTCTTCCGATTTTGGTTTTTTTGCCTCTGGCCGTGGGCTTTGTGCTGTTGTTTTTGCCAAACAAAATAAAGTTTTTGTCCAAAGCGCTGGCCTTGATTATTTCGGTCATTGCATTTGCGCTGGGCATTCGTATATTTTCTCTCGGTCAACTTGACTATAGCTTCCCTGTTCTGCAAATAGGCAATGTGAATTTAGAGTTACTGCTGAGCGCCAAGCCGTTAGGAGCATTCATACTAATGTTCGCTATGGGTTTTGGCCTGCTGATAACTTTGTATTCACTAAAGGTACACGCAATACACAATACTAATATTTATTACGGCGCCATTCTGCTTACAATAGGCGGCTCGGCAGGGATACTGCTTTCCAACCATTTACTGTTTTTATTGATATTCTGGGAGATGGTTACCGCTTCACTGTATCTTTTGATAACGACAGGCGGGAAAAATTCCAATTTCGCAGCGACAAAAAGCTTTGCGATGATAGGCGCTTCCGACGCCGCTTTCCTGCTGGGCATCCTTATGGTATGGGCACTTTCGGGGACATTTGTGATTTCTGAAATCGCAAAAGGGCCTGTGGCGACCACATCCTCAATACCAATAATAGCTTTCCTGCTGCTTTTGACAGCCGCGATTACCAAGGCAGGCGCTTTGCCTCTGCATACGTGGCTGCCTACCAGCGGTGAATACGCCCCGGTATCCGTAATGGCACTTTTGCCTGCTGCGCTCGATAAACTTTTGGGGATTTATCTGCTGGTAATAATCGTACGGGAGATATTCGTACTCAAGTCTGCGGCTTTAGGTGTTGTCCTTGCGTTTATTGGAGCGGCGACGATTATTATTGCCGTGATGGTTGCGATGGTCCAGCACAATCTCAAAAAGCTACTTTCCTATCACGCCATCAGCCAGGTCGGCTATATGGTCCTTGGCATTGCTACGGGTACGCCCGTTGGCATTGCCGGTGCAATATTCCATATGCTGAACAACGCAATATACAAATGCTGCTTATTTTTGTGCGGCGGTGCCGTTGAACAGCAGGCCGGTACGCCTGAATTGGATAAGCTCGGAGGCCTGGGCAAAAAAATGCCGATTACTTTCATTACCTGTCTGATAGCCGCTCTCAGCATTTCCGGCATACCGCCATTCAACGGCTTCGTCTCCAAATGGATGGTTTATCAGGGCATAATTCAGATGGGGACCTCTGCACAAGCCGGCGGTGCAGCTAAACTTTGGCCCATCTGGTTTACTTGTGCAATGTTCGGAAGCGCGCTTACCCTGGCTTCGTTTGTAAAACTCATACACTCGACATTTCTATCTCGCCTGCCGGAAGAGCTAAAAGACGTGAAAGAAGTGTCCCCATTACAGACCGGCCCGATGATTGTACTTGCTTCACTGTGTGTCTTTCTCGGCATATTTTATCACGTGCCGCTCAAATACTTTATTTATCCTGCTTTGGATATAGAACCGGGGACCGCTATTTTCGGGACATGGGCGTCGGGTCTGGCTACACTTTTGTTAGTCGCAGGTATTATTATCGGCGGCCTTATTTTGGCAGTCAGCTTGTTGTCCAGGAAAGTCAGAATAGTACCCACCTGGACCTGCGGCGAAGTGCAGACAAACGACCAAATGAGAATATCCGGAACGCACTTCTACAAAACGGTTTCGTCAATGGGCGGCTTAAGGCAGCTTTACACCGGCCAGGAAAAGGGCCACTTCGATACGTACAACCAGAGCGGCAGATTAGGACTGGCCTTGACGGAATTTCTGCGATGGCTTCACTCCGGGATTCTACCAGTTTATTTGACCTGGGTGACTCTGGGATTACTGATAGTTCTATTTATAGTTTGCAAGATTTGGTGAGGCGGACATGGCTGTATTCTATATTTTGCTGCTGTTTATGATAATTGCTGCGATTATCGCGGTGGAAACCGACAATCTGTTAAGTTCCGTGATATGTGTTGGTGCAATCGGCTTTGGCGGTTCCCTTATATTTCTCTTTTTGCGGGCACCGGACATCGCAATAACTCAGATTGTGGTGGAAGTTCTGGGTTTGATTATCTTGATTCGTGCGACTATCTCTCGGGACCGGACCTTTATTACCGGCGACAGGGAGTTTTTTGGCATGGTCGTCTCGATAGTGATTATCTTTGTTATCTTCCTGGCCGGCATGAAAGTTTTTGAAACATTGCCCACTTTCGGAACACCCATATTTGCTACTGTCGGCGACTCTGCTTCTCAAGCCTATATCAGTGAGGGGATGCAAAAAACAGGAGCAACGAATCTCGTGACCTCGGTCATTCTGGACTTTCGCGCCTACGATACCCTCGGCGAAGCAACCGTACTGTTTACTTCAATTATCGGGGCAACCGTTATACTGCGAAGAAAGGCTAAAAAGCTGCCGGAGGAACCTGACCAATGAAAGGCATGACGATAATAGTAAAGACCATCAGCAGTTGGGTGAAGGTGCTCATCTTTCTGTTCGGCATTTACATTATTCTTTTCGGCCATCTTACTCCGGGCGGTGGATTTGCAGGCGGCGTGATTTTGGCTTCTTCATACGTGCTGCTTATGTTGGCTTTCGGAAGAGAATTTGCTGAAGAGAACCTGTCTCTGCCCCTTGCATCAAAACTTGATTGCGCGGGCGCCCTGCTGTTTGCAGCCGTGGCCCTTTGCGGGCTGCTTTACGGCGCAGCCGGCTTCTTCTGGAATTTTATCCACCAAAAATACCTGATGGGTACGGATTACGAATTCAACCTCGTAAGTGCCGGCACTATACCCCTTTCAAATATCGCTATCGGCCTGAAGGTCGGCGCGTCGCTATTTCTGGTAATTCTTACCCTCTCAATGTGCTGTAAAGATTTTAAGCCTGGCAGCACAGAAAACGAAAAGGAATAAAACGTTATGCTTTATGCGCTATGCTTTTTGTTGTTTACGATTGGACTGTATTGTGCAGTCACCAAAAAGAACATGGTTAAGATTGTAATCGGCATTATGGTTATGGAATATGCCGTTAATCTTTTCCTGATTATGTTGGGCTACCGTATGGGAGGCGTTGCGCCGATAATTGGCAGAAGCGACCTCGAATCAGGGCTTGGGGGCTTCGTCAACAAGTCCGTTGACCCATTACCGCAGGCCCTCGTACTTACGGCGATAGTTATTAGCCTTGGTTCTTTGGCGCTTATGATTTCAATATGTGTTAGAACGTACGAAAAATACGGCACCTTTGATATTACTCAAATAAGGAGACTAAAAGGATGAGTGTACCGCTGCCGGTTTTCGTTGCTATCCCTCTGGTCACGGCGTTTTTGCTTCCGGTTTTCGCCAAGAGAGGCAAAGCCGTTGCAACGGTCCTGGCCAACCTGGCGACTATTTCACTATTGGTATTGGCCATTGCCTCTATTGGCCAATCCCGTGTCTATGAAGTTGGCAGGTGGTCCATCCCGCTTGGAATTAATCTTGTCCTTGACGGCTTAAGCTCTCTCTTGCTTCTTGCTATTAGTGTTGTCAGTACGGCAGCGATGTTCTTCAGTATCAGGTATATGGAGCAATATACCGCCAGGGCAAAATACCTGAGCTTATTTTTGCTTATGGTCGCCGGTATGAATGGAGTGGTACTTTCCGGCGACATCTTCAACCTGTTCGTATTTTTGGAAATTGCTTCACTGGCCTCCTATGCACTTGTCGGCTTTGGCTGTGGGCACGAAGAGCTTGAGGCGTCCTTCAAGTACATGGTATTAGGCAGCATAGGTTCGATATTTATTCTTTTTGCAGTCGCCCTTGTCTACGGCAATACCGGCTCGCTCAATATGGCCTACATCTCAGAAGCAATCCAGAGCAACGGTTTAAATCCCGGTCTTACCTTTGCCCTTGGGTTATTTATTGTCGGCTTCGGTCTGAAAGCCGCCTTGGTACCGTTTCATGCCTGGCTGCCCGACGCACACCCATCGGCCCCCGCCCCGATTTCGGCCATGCTCAGCGGCATTCTCATCAAAACCCTTGGCGTCTATGCCCTTGCTCGCGTTGTCTTCAACATCTTCGGCATTTCCTTAGCAACAGGATGGCTCTTGCTGACCTTCGGCATCGTGGGTATGCTCGTCGGGGCGTTTATGGCATTTGGGCAATGGGACCTAAAGAGACTACTGGCTTATTCGAGCATTAGCCAGGTAGGCTATGTAATGTTAGGTATCGGTCTTGGCGGTCTTATTATTGCAAAGGACGGCAATTTGGCCTGGGCCTCGTTGGCAATTCTTGGCGGCCTGTTCCACCTGCTCAACCACGCTGTTTATAAGTCCTTGTTGTTTTTGACCAGCGGCTCAATCCAGATGTCAACCGGCACAAGGCAATTGAGAGAAATGGGCGGACTGGCCGAGAAATTGCCTGTTACCCGCGCGACCTGTACCGTGGCGTCGGCAGCCATTGCCGGTATTCCACCTTTTAGCGGATTCTGGAGTAAGCTGATTCTGGTAATCGCATCAGTCCAAGCGGGCTACTACTGGGTCGCGGCAATAATTGTTTTCGTAAGTTTATGCACGTTAATTATGTACCTGAAGGTTCAAAGATACGTCTTCCTCGGCGAGCTGCCGGAAAACCTGCAGGAAATAACAGAAAATAGAGGCTCTATGCTCGTCGCAATGGTATCTCTGGCCTGCTTATGCGTGCTGATGGGATTGCTGCTGACACCGGGCCTGAGGGCCAGTATCTTCGCGCCTGCTGTGAAGGTATTGGTTGACGGCGTTTCGTACTCGGCTAATGTAATTGGAATGTGACAGCCGTTAGGATTTACTGATATGAGAAGACTGATTTATTTTGTTTTAGCGTTTATTATCTGGATGCTGCTAACCTGGCAGACCAGCGTTCAGGTGATAATCGCCGGTTTGATAGCCTCGGCAATCGTGTCACTTTTATTCCACGAAATCCTGCCCGCCGAACATCTCGTATTTATTTCGCCGGTACGAATGTTTTGGGCTTTAGTTTATGTGCCGGTATTTTTCTACTATATGATAAAAGCCAATTTCGATGTTGTTTATCGCGCCTTGCACCCGAAGATGCCGATAAAGCCGGGAATCGTGAAAATAAAAACTAATCTGAAAACACAATCCGGTATCACTGCCCTGGCAAATTCGATTACCCTGACGCCGGGCACACTGACCGTTGATTTAACAGACGATGGTTTTTTGTATATCCACTGGATTAACGTAAAATCCGACGACATCGAGCAGGCGACAGAGTTTATCGCTCAAAGGTTCGAGTGGTTCCTGAAGAAGATTTTCGAATAAAAAGAGGTTACTATGACAACGTTGTTTTACGTATTTTATCTTGGCTTATTCTTATGTTGCTTCCTGTGCCTGTATAGGATAGGTCGCGGCCCCAGCGCACCCGACAGGACGGTAGCTATTGATATATTGGGTATAGTCATAGTTGGTTTCTGCGCCCTCATCGGGCTGGCTGCCAAGAAGGATTTTTATCTCAACGTTGCACTTGCGTGGGCACTTTTAAGTTTTATCGGAACGATAGCATTGGCAAAATTTTTGGAGGGCAGAACTTTCGATGACTGATTTTATAGGATACACACTGGTTATAATCGGAATCTTATTTGACATATTCGGCTGTATAGGCCTGGTCCGTTTCCCCGATGTCTATAACCGCCTGCAGGCCTCAACCAAGTGCGTAACTCTCGGCACTATTTTACTGTTAGTCGGCGTGGCCATCGTCAGTGCTTCGGGGCCCATGGCTGCCAAGGCAATAATCTGCGCCGTTTTCATATTGCTGACTTCACCTACGGCTGCACATGCAATCGCCAAGGGTGCTTACGCTTCGGGTGTGCAGTTGTGGAAAGACAGTGTCGTTGATAAATACGCAGAAGAAGAAAGAGATTGACCGCAGAGGACGTAGAGAACGCTGAGATGAGAAAATTAAAAAGAATATTTTCTCTGCGAGCTCGGCGGTAAAAGAAATACGAGATAGGAGTTTGAAATTGCGTTTGCCTAAGCTAAGAGAATTAAAAGAAGCCGTCATAGCGGTATTTTCGCCGCGATTTACCACTCGTTTTCCGGCTGAGCCCTGCGAGGTTCCGGAAAAGTACAGAGGCAAACCGGAATTTGACCTGGATACCTGCATCGGCTGTGGTGCGTGTGTAAATGTCTGCCCGACCGAAGCGCTGACTCAAAGCGATGCTGCCGAAGCCGACCCGCCGGTAAGAAAAATCACGCTTCGATACGATACCTGCATATTCTGCGGCAATTGCACCGATAATTGTACTACAGAGACCGGCATAAAGCTGTCCAACGAGTGGGATTTGGCTGGCTTGGATCGTGAGGCCATGACCGAAACCCACGAATTCGAGCTACAACTATGCGAAAAGTGTGGTGCAATAATAGGGACCAGGAAACATCTC
>DUZJ01000126.1 GCA_013349615.1 Planctomycetota bacterium
CGAGGCTGAAAAGTTTCAGCCGGGAGATATTGCAGGCCCGATTGAGACAGCCCGGCAGGAGCATATCTTCATAATGAAGCTGGAAGAAAAACACCCGAAGAGTTATCAGCCGTTTGAGAAGGTCCAGAGAGAAGTGGAGGCCAAAATTATTTCTGACCGCCGCAAGCAGGCTCAGGAGAAGATTCTGGCCGAACTTCGCCGACAGGCGGAAGCTAAATTAAGCAGCGAATTTACAGAGTTCTGCCTGCAAACGATTTACCGGAGGAGCAACCCCAAAAATCGGTGAGTGGTAATTGGTAACTGGTGATTGGTGAATGGTGATTATTTAAGTAGGGGCGGTTCGCGAACCGCCTTTCCTAATCAGGGGTAACGGATGGAAATTGTGGCCCATGGTATAGACCTTGTAGACCGTCCTCGAATAGAACAGATGATAAAGCGGCACGGCGAGCGCTTTATTGACAGGGTTTTTACTGCCGCCGAGCAGGCTTATGCCGAGGCGAACAAGGACAAAGTGGAGAAATTAGCCGGACGTTTTGCGGCGAAGGAAGCTGTTCTTAAGCTGATGGGGACAGGCTGGCGGGGCAAAATCGCCTGGACCGATATTGAAGTAGTAAACAATGCTTTGGGTCAGCCTGAGGTTACTCTGGGCGGAGAGGTAAAAAAACTTGCTGACGAACTCGGGATTAAGCACATAAGTGTTAGTATCACGCATACCGCAAATTTCGCAATCGCATCAGCGGTTGCTCTTACGCAGAAAAGTGAAGAGTGACTAAAGTAACTTGTTCTTGCAGGATTGCCTTCAATTTCAAGCTCTCAAAGCACATAATGATAAAGCTCACCTGCCGCTATGGAGCGCAACGGCATCCCCCTCCAGTGCAACGTCTTGTTATCCGCTTAATCATTCTCATGATTGGGTATTTCGCGTATATCCACATCAGGAAAAATCCTTGACATTCTTCCCGCCAGTACAACTAAGTAGCACTGCGCCTCCATGGCAATGCCGTCACAGAGCTTAGGGTTTTTCAGAATCTTCCCACTGGCATACCCAATACTTCCGTCTTGGAGGTGCACCAGATTGTGGTAGCAACTTAGCGGGTCGCCATGGACGATGTGGTTATGGGCGTCGCAAATCCTTTGGGCTTCATCCTTGCTCGCTCTACCGCTCATTTCCTTCATCATGGTCGCAAGAGATGGCCTCCGTCGATATCTCCAACCGTCTTCCCAGAGAGAGACCGCGTCAGGATGCAAATCGAGATAAGAAATCACGGCAGCACGCTCAATTAGAGGTCGGATGAGAACCATGGCTGAGAACAGGTATGCTTGGCGTATTAGTTCTCTTATGCTTAGGGCTATGCTTATGCCCTGTGGGATAACCTGACAAGCCGCGCGTTGAAGTTGTGATAAAGAGCGGCTGTGGTCTCTTGTCCACTTAGCGACCTCGGAGTTGGCTTCGAGTGCCCAACATATAATGCGATCAAACCAGAGTACTGACTCTATCCCAAGGTACGGTTCATTGTCCGGCATGAAAATAGGTGGTACTTGGGCACTATTCTCCATCTTGTTCCCTTCATCGGATAACTATGTTTATATGGTTTCCGTATAAGACGCCGAACTTAGCGTATTCTGCAATTGTTATCAAGATGTTATGGTAACGCAGCGGTCAGCTTGCCACTTGCAAGGCATCTCGCGCTTCGCGAGGCAGCTCGATAAGAATGAAGTAGGATTCAGGATATAGGTAATCCTGGCCGGACTCGTCAATGATTCTCAGGTATCCTTCCTTTGCTGCCTCATCGTCCGGCAGGACTCTGTAAATCTTACGCTTTTCCAAATCCTCACATTCCTTGTTCTCTATGCAAAGCGCAAATGACTGTTCTTTGCTTTCTTTAGCCATAATTTTAATCCAGTAATCTTTTGATTTTGAACTTCTTTCTGCCTATGCCATGGGCTTCATACCAGTGAATCTCAGCACTGCAGATACTTCCACTCTGAAGGCGTACCTTAGCAACCCCTTTAAGTTTTCGCCATTTAGCGGAGCCATATTGTTTACGAAGCCGCATGATATCTCTGATTCTCCCACCGGTGGCTATCGTTTCAATACTCTCAATCTCACCTATTATCTCAAAATACATACTAAAACCTGTATTTTCTCCATCTGCTTACTCTGTACCAAGCGCGCCCAACTATTGGTTATATGGTTCTGTATAAGAACCCGAACTTAGCAGATTCTGCAATACAAATCACATTATAATAGTATTATTAGAGAAATGACATCAATTGTCAAGACTTGATTAGAAAGTTCAAAAAGCTATACTGCACCAATTGTCCTGTAGTGATTCAACCACCCAGCAGTCCCGTTAAGGATGGCCAAGTCCATTGCTTACTAACGCTACTATGGATACAATTGGTGCGGGACTGAATATGTCTAACAGAACGAAAACAAGCTATTTTGATTGCATTGTTATAGGTGGAGGTCACGCCGGCGTCGAGGCCGCTCATGCCGCGGCCAAAATCGGCGCCAAAACGGCCCTTATAACCCACAGCCGCGGCACGATAGCCAAGATGAGCTGCAATCCTGCTATCGGAGGACTTGCAAAGGGTCAGATTGTGCGCGAGGTAGATGCGCTGGGTGGACTGATGGGCCTGGCGATAGATGCGACCGGTATCCAGTTTCGAATGTTGAATCGTTCGAAGGGTCCGGCTGTCCAGTCGCCGCGGGCACAGGCCGACAGGCAGAAATATCAGAAGTTTATGCGGCAGGCGCTTGAGCAAACTGCCGACTTGACCATCGTCGAGGCGATAGCGACAGAGATAGTAACCGAAGGTGACAAAGTACGGGCGGTAGCTTGTAAGGACGGCTCGGTATACTCTACACAGACAGTCGTTGTAACGCCGGGGACATTTCTCGGCGGGATGATGTACATCGGCGGTGACCAATGGGCCGGCGGCAGGCTTGAAGAGCCGCCCAGTGTAGAGCTTTCGCAGAGTTTGAAACGGATGGGACTGGAACTCGGGCGTATGTCAACGGATACGACACCGAGATTAGATGCCGGCACCGTGGATGTGGAAAAATTACAGGTGCAGCCCGGAGACGAGCCGCCGATGCCGTTTTCATTTATGACCGAAAAAATAAATCGACCGCAGGTGCCGTGCTGGATTACATATACAAACGAAAAGATGCACAAACTGCTTCGTGAAAATCTGCATCGTGCTCCGCTTTCTTCGGGCCGGATAAAAGGCACCGACCCGCGCTATTGCCCCAGCATTGAGAGCAAGGTCGTCAGATTTTCGGATAAGAAGCAGCATCGAATCTTTTTGGAGCCGGAAGAAGAGGGCATAAAAACAATTTACTGCAACGGCATTTTTACCTCTATGCCGAAGGATGTTCAAGAGCGGATGCTCAAACTCCTGCCGGGGACGGAGAACGCCCGGATTATTTATTATGCCTATGCGATTGAGTACGATTACTGCCCGCCGATTCAACTAAAGCCGAACCTCGAGACCAAGAAAATATCGGGACTGTTCCTGGCAGGTCAGATAAACGGGACAAGCGGTTATGAAGAGGCAGCCGGGCAGGGCATTATGGCTGGTATCAACGCTGCGAGAAAAATACAAGGAGCCGAGCCGATTGTTCTCGGCAGGGACCAGGCATATATTGGAGTGCTGATAGATGACTTGCTGACGAAGGGGATTGATGAGCCCTATCGTATGTTTACGTCGCGAGCGGAGTATCGATTGTCTTTGAGGGCTGATAATGCGGACCGAAGATTGACTCAAATCGGCAAATCAGTCGGGCTTGTGGACCAAAAGCGGTGGATGAAGTTCCAAAATAAGCTAAGAGCCGTTGCTGAACTGAAGAGCTATCTCCAGGATGCGCGTTCGCAGGGCCTTAGTTTGTGGGACCAGCTTCGCCAGCCGAACAATACTGTTGCATCTCGTATGCCATCTATTGCGTCTCAGGCTTTGGGTAACGGGACACACAACACATGTCCCGGTGACGATGTAGTGCAGGCGGTAATCATCGATGCCAAGTATGAAGGTTATTTAGCCAAACAAGAGCGTCTGGTGGCAGGTTTGCGAAGTCTGGAGAACAAGAAGGTTCCGCTGGATTTGGATTATAACGGCATTACGCATCTTCGGGCGGAGGCGAAAGAGAAGTTATCAGTCTTTCGGCCGAGCACCCTTGCTCAGGCTTCTCGGATAAGCGGCGTTACCCCCGCCGACATTATGGTGCTTCAAATTCATCTGAAAAAATCCAACATCAGAAAACAGAATGCAAAATGACAGATAAAAATTCAAAAAAGCAGAAAAAAATGAGAGTGGAGCAAGATTACATAAGTCATTGTAACCAAACACCTTAAACACTATTTGCCCTGTAAGGCCACTACAGTCTCAAAAAAATTTGCAAAAACTTCCATTTTTTTGTTGACAGCTTGTACAAATGTACGATATTATACTTGTACATTTGTAAGATACGCTTGTAAAAGGAGAATTGTTATGACAAAGCGCAAATTGCCGGCTGTAAGCCCGGCTGAGACTGAAATTCTGCGATTAGTCTGGCAGCTTGACAAAGCAACGGTGCAAGAGGTCTGCAATAAGCTGCCTGCAAAGAGGAAAATAGCTTACGCAACGGTCCAAACCCTGCTGCGCCGGCTGGAAAAGAAAGGCTATTTGAAGCACCACACTCGGGGCAAGGCCCACGTCTTTTTCGGCGCTGTCAAGAGCGAAAAAGTCATAAAAAGGTCAGTCAATGACTTTCTCGACAGGCTGTTCGGCGGCGACCCTGTTCCACTTATGCTGTACCTGGCCGAGCACGGCAAAATCGATGCTGATGACATCGAAGAGCTAAAACGATTAGCGGGTAAAAAATAACCATTTGTTTGTTGCGGAGTGGTAAAAAATGGAAAATTATTTAACGCAAATCACAAATTATCTGCTGACGCAAAGCTGGCAGATAGCGGTGCTGGTAGCGGTAATAGCGGCGGCATCGTTGGCGCTGAAGAACAAGAGCGCACACGTTCGGTATCTGCTCTGGCTGATTGTTCTTGCCAAATGTCTCGTGCCGCCTTTGCTTACCATACCTTTGGCGGTCCTGCCGCAAGAAAAGCCGGCAATGATACTCGAAACGATGGACACAAGCGCAGCTGAATCCGGCGCGTTGCCTTCAGCACCACTTGCAACAGCACCTGTGCCAACTCTCACAGAAAGACCGGCAAGTTTGACTATTCGCCAATGGCTCGGATTTGGCTGGTTTTTGTGTGCGGCGGCATTCGTCCTTGCGGCTTCAATTAAAGCGCTGCGGACGAATCTGTGGCTGTGGCGGGAGAGAAAACCTTTACCAGGTGAGTTGCAAACACGCATCGCAGCGTCATTGGCCAACCTGGAGTTCGCGATTCTTCCAAAGGTCTGGCTGGTTGACGACATAGGCCAGCCGTTTGTATGGGGTCTGCTGCGCGGCAGCATCTATCTGCCGGGCGATTTCGTTAAGGCTGATAGCGCTGAGCATCGCAGAGACGTTTTGGGCCATGAGTTGAGCCATGTTCAGCGTTTTGATGCCCGGTGAATATTTTGCAGGTAATTGGGCAGGCAATATTCTGGTTCCATCCGTTTGTTTGGTGGGCGAACAAAAGAATTCGCGCAGAGCGCGAGAAATGCTGCGATGAAATGGCAATCGCCCGCTTGGGCGCTAAAGCAAAAGAGTACAGCACTGCGATTGTAAACACTTTAGTTGCCGAGCACGAATCGACCCGGCCGGTTCCATCGTTGGCCATAGCCGGTCCGGTAAAAAATATTGAGGAAAGGATAAAGACTATTATGAAGCCGGGAAAAAAATTCTACAGACGCCCGAGCTCCAGCGCCGTTATTGTCTTGCTGCTGGCAGCGTTTTTGACCGTGCCAATTGGTTGTGCGCTGACCAGGCGGGCAAAAAAGGAATCGGCAACTGAACTTGAGGCCAAACCCACCGGGGCACTTCACCAGGCGGCTGCTGATGGTGACATTGAGCGGGTCAAATCGCTCATTGCAAAGGGTGTCGATATAAACGCCAGGGACAAGCAAGGCCGGACTGCTTTGACACTGGCAAAAGAGAAAGAGCATAAAGAAATCGTTGTACTATTACGCATGCACGAGGCTAAAGAGGACATTATCAAAATCGAAGCCCGGTTTCTTCTTTTGCCAAGTGACGCCCGTGAGGTCAAGGATTTTCTTGAAAGAGAAAACCTGGAACCTTCCCAAATCCAGGGAGATCCCAACTCGCGGTCGTACTTGCTTAACGCCGGACAAGTCGAACAACTCCTGAAATTGGCACGACTCAATGCTGAGTACAAGTTATTGATGGCACCAACATTAGAAGTGGTTGACGGCAAAACGGCAATGATCAGCAGTTCACAAAGAGTCGACTATGTCTCCGGCTACAGTGAGCCAAACCGGCCATCCGAGGAGCCAAAACCAATACAGGATTCAGTGGAGATAGGGGACAGGGTGCACGTGAAACCGAAACTCCAGCCCGATGGCCACGACACCATGGAAGTATATTTTGATTTCGTGATATCTAACTTCACAGGCTATGAAAAGTTTATGTACAAAGGAAAATACCCCTATAAAATTCCAATCATAGAAAAAATTGCTGCAGCGACTCATTATACAGTCGCCGCCGACCAGACACTGCTTCTGTGTGGTTGGAAAATAACATCATATAGAGACGATGGCCGGACTGAGAAGAAAGAGCAAGAGCTGCTGGTCTTAGTCACAACACAAAAAGTTGAGCCGGAAAATGCAAAGGACGCGGCTGAAATCGTTGAAGTCCGGCGTAAGAACGGAGCGAAAGAACAGTAACAGGCTTGGCGGGCGCAGCCCGGTAGAGAAGATTGGAATGCATAAGTCATAAGTGCATTAGTCACAAGCATTTTGTGCTCTTATCCACTTGAGCTCTTTTTTGGCATGGCGGTGGCTTCAATCTCAAACAGCAGCTCAGGACGGCAAATATCACAAATCATCGTTACCCACGGCCAGGGGAGATTGTCCTTCACACTATTGAATATATTTTCTACCTCGGTTGTCTTACAGTAGGCGATTGCCTGTACGACATCCTCATCGGCAGCCTGCATGTCCCGCAAAACGGCGCGAACATTTTCTATAGTTGTGTTTATCTGGCCCGAGGCATCACCAATATTCGTCGTAGCGCCGCCGGCGTCGATAGAGGCAGTTCCGGAAACAAATACCGTTTCTCCGGCCGGTGTAATGCTGCGTGAAGCCCGCGAAAAAGCTGAGCCGTACTCCAGCGCGCACTGTTGCTTGCCCACCGCACCGAGGAACTGGATTGAGTCCGCCGGCTCCAGAACCGCCGTCAGGTCCATCGCGCACTTGCACCCGTCAGCCGGGCACAGCCCAATGCCCGTGCTGGCCGGCATTGATTGCCGACTGTCGGCTCCGATGAGACCACGTTCCGTGAAAAACTTATTCCTTACTCGATTAAAATCGTCATACCAACTAAGGATATCACACAGCCACATCCACGTACGCGGCACCGAAAGGAAATCAGCCCCGAATTTCTTGAGGATAGATTCGGCCTTTTGCATCATAACCTTTGCCTGCTCGGCGGCGCTGCCGGTTTCCTGCGTGGACTGCGGAGCACGGATGCCCGACAGTGTAAGATAGGTCCGGCCGGGTACGCGAAGAATTCGCCCACAAGGAGAACCCTCCAGGACAAGCGCTTCCGGCTTTGTATCACTGGTGACGGCGTGTACCTGCACGCCGGCAATGGGGGCACACATCCCTTCTTTGCCGCACAGAGCGCTTGGAGCAACTCCGTCGTCGATACCGCCGTAAGATTCCGACCGTACACGCAGGACTTCTTTCATCTCGCTTTGAGCGCCAAAAACTCGTTCTTGTAGAAGATGCGCCTTATTTGAGAGCAATATGTCCCGGATGCCGGCGAAGATTTTCCTCGCCTGCTCCTGCAGCGGCCCATTTTCCTCAGGCGTTGCTGCAATATAGATTTCGGTCGCCGCAGGAGATTCGACCGTACGAGTGTCTAAGTTTACAGCCATTATGACTTTATCAGCCTTAACAGGTCATCTGGTCCGGCAGCTTGCCGGCCCCAAAACTTGCGCCAATCCACGTTATTTACGTAAAACCAGCATTCTAAACGTCGCTTATAGAAAAATCAAGCTTAACTTCAAATCTGAAAGTAGTTTTCTTATAGATAGAAACCTCTGCCGTTCAAATCCATATTCTTTATTGTTGATTTCCCGGCCGTTAATCGTGAAACGCGGCAGCATTTTTTGCCTCTGAAATTGGGTTTGTTTGGGTTTGTATTGGGTTTGTTTTGGCATTTTATTGGCTTTAATTGGGTTTGATTGGGTTTGTATTGGGTTTGATTGGGTTTGAATTGGGTTTGAATTGGGTTTGTTTTTCCCACATTCACCAAGTGTCTTATTTTCATAATCCCTTGTTAATACATTATTTACGTTCATTTGACTTTTTCGGAAATTGGGTTTGTTTTGCATAAAAAGGCTGATTTGTAGTGCGCTCACTACAGTTGTAGAGGACAAGCTCGTCGCCTCGGGCTCGTAGCTTGAAATCCGAAATCCTAATATCGAAATCCTAAACAAATCCAAATTACCGAAATCCTTAATTTTCAAAACAAAGGCTTCGGGATGACGGCCCCGAAATGAGGGCTGAAAAAAGAACTGTCCCTCTATAATTGGGCGAATGTGCGCGTTTGATGTGAAAAATGGGGTGGATTTTGGAGGCCGGATTGGCGTAAATCGCGGCCGGGAATGGAGATAAAATTTTTTTATTTTTTGGGATTTTTTTGTTAACTATGTCCGGTTTTGGTTGAAATTCTCATTTCTTGATGCTGGATGGATGGTTTTGCAGAATCTTTAAGAACGCTGATGGTATTTCAACCGCTTACAGCTCCTCCCAAATTAATTCATGAATTAACGGTATTTTTTTGTACGCAGAATGGCCCTGTTATTGTGTAGTTCGTGTCTACTTTCGAGGGACGAAAAGGGACTGGAAAGGACAAACTGCGTACAAGTTGGATTGGGGATTGGAGAGTTGATGTCTGTTACTTCCAGTCTATCTTGGCTCTTCTCTCTGCCAGGTCTACCCAAACAGAAGCATGTTTGAATTGTCGGCTCAGAGTCCATCCATCTCTAACCATATCACCTAAGGGCTCTCCAAGCGGCTTATCAAATTCCGGATACCACTCTAAGCACCCATTATCCATTCTGTAGCCCCAATTATAGACAAAATAGGAATTCTCCTGGGTTCCAACTAAAAAGGCTGCCAGAGGGAAGAGAAGATTCTTTTTTGCTATTTCCCGTTTCTCCGCCAACGGCTTTCGCATGGCCTTGCGATCAGTAAATGTGAAGCCGGGCCAGCCTTTAAACACAACGATCTTACCATTTTTGCAGGCCTTCTCCATCTCCTGGATATCCCTGAGCATACATTCTTTTGAGGTGCTTTGAAACTCTCCGAAATGCTCAATCATGGCAGCATCAGTGTAGTCCGGAAAATCATAACCCGCCTTCCACGACGGTGTGGATCGGATTCCGTTGTAGACAATCAACTTGTCCTCACCTATCTTTTGACGGGTCTCCTTGATGATGTCCCTGAGACCCTGCTGAATGGCATCGTATTTCTCTTGGCCCCAGAGAGCAATATTCCTCTTGTGTGTTATCTGGGGAAAGGCATCCATGAAAATCCCATCGGCACTACCCTTGTTGACAGCTTCACTGGCAACTGTCGTCCACCACTGGCGCACCGCCGGATTGGACAGATCA
>DUZJ01000149.1 GCA_013349615.1 Planctomycetota bacterium
GGCAGCCGTCTCTGGGCTATATCGAGGTTGGCCATAATCTTAATGCGTGAAACAATCGCAGGGTGCATCTTCAAGGACGACTGAGTTGTTTCAAAAAGCACGCCATCTATACGGCACCTTATTCTCGTAGACTTATCTTTCGGCTCAATGTGGATGTCACTGGCTCCTTCTCTTATTGCATTGCTGATGAGATAATTTACGAATTTAATAACAGGCGATTGCCCTGCCATTTTTTCGAGGTCTTCAAGGTCATCCTCCTGTTCCTTAACGACCTCCACGTCCGCCATATCACTGATGATATTGTCGAGGCCGTAATCAAACCTTTCTTTCTCGAGACAATCGCAGATTTTATTTATAGCTTTGTCCGGACATACAACGACTTCAACCTCCATATGAGTCTGTCTCTTCACATCCTCCACGACAAAGAAGTCGCCGGGTCGGCTTGTCGCCACCACCAGAGTTTCACCCTGTATAGCTATGGGTACGATACGATTGCTTTTTGCGTAGCTGAACTCAAGTTTATCAAATGCCTCCCTGTCAACGTCTTGTGGTTCAACGTGGCGAAACTGGAATCCGTACAAACTGGCCTGGGCCATCGAAAGCCGGCGTTCATCAGCTAATTTTAGTTCCTTGATTATTTGAGCGATTTCGCAATCCGGTTTTTCGGCCTGAATCTTTCTTACACGAGAGAGCTGGTCGGCGGTAATCTTTCCCATCTCGCAAAGGACATCAGCGACATCACGGACATGGGCAGTGCTGTCGGCTTTTGGGCTATATAGGTTCGAGAGACCGGTGATGTCCGGCGGCGAATCGTTTTCTTCGGCCGCAGCTTCGTTTCGCGAAGCAAAACGACGGGGGTTGCGATTCTTTTCGGAATCGGCCTTCGACGGTGAGCTCAGTCGAACCGTCTTTTTGCGTTTAAGTCCGTTAAATCGTATCATAATTCCAATCCTAGGTCTGCAAAGCAGGCGTAATAGCTGGGCTAACAGAGTTATGTTCGTCGATAAAGAAGTTAAACTGAGAGCACAGCGACCAAATGGCAGCCATCAAGTC
This sequence comes from Planctomycetota bacterium, assembly GCA_013349615.1. Taxonomy (GTDB): domain Bacteria; phylum Planctomycetota; class Phycisphaerae; order Sedimentisphaerales; family Anaerobacaceae; genus CS2-K091. The sequence goes on from DUZJ01000149.1 coordinate 1,054, forward strand.
TTTTAGTCCGTACTTATAAAATATAAATAATAACTCCGGACTTGACAAATGAGCGTACTCAGGTCCCAAAATGTGTAACTTTCTCAGTTGTGGCACGGCCATCCTGGCCGTGGTACGAGGCACGTTTTTGGTATACGTCAGGGGGGGTTTTAAGATAAAAGATTTTAAGGGGGCAAATTTTCTGAAAAAAGGATATAATATCTGACCTGTAAGGAAATATCGGGTTGTATATCGTTGTCCGGTGCGAGCCCGAATTTATGAGAAGGGGGGTATGGCTGGCACAAGATGGAAGATACGAGAGTGATAGTTTTGTCGGTTTTTCCGAGTAGTTTTAAGGAGCTCAAACGTGAGAAAGCTGCTGGTCGGTATGACAATTCCGATAGTGTTTGTAACTTCAATATTTGCGCAGGTCGAGAGAAAAGCCAATTCAGCCTTCAAGGTCAATGCAAAGAACCATATTGCCGCATACGGATTCAGTCTGAAGGATGTACGGCTGCTCGATGGGCCGTTCAGGCATGCGATGGAGCTGAACATGCGGTACCTGCTGGAGCTTGAGCCTGACAGGCTGCTCAGTGGCTTCCGCAGTAAAGCAGGACTCGAGCCCAGAGGCCGGATATACGGCGGCTGGGAGAAGGCGGGTGTCGCCGGTCACTCACTCGGCCATTACCTCTCGGCCTGCTCTTTGATGTACGCTCAAACCGGTGACAGTCGCTTCCTTGAGCGTGTAAACTACATAGTCGACGAACTCCAGGTTTGTCAGAACGCTCAGGGCGACGGCTACGTCGCGGCAATACCACGCGGCAGAGAAATATTCGAAGAGGTCTCGCGAGGAGATATCCGGACAAAAGGCTTCGACCTGAACGGCTGCTGGGTGCCCCTGTACACACTGCACAAGCAGTTGGCCGGTCTCATAGAGGCCTACCGTCTCTGCGGAAACACTAAGGCAATCAAAGTGGCAACGAAACTTGCGGATTTTCTCGACGGCGTGCTAAGCAAAATCAACGATGAGCAGATGCAGAAGCTCCTCTTCTGTGAGCATGGTGGGCTGAATGAGGCGATGGCAAATCTCTATGCCATCACTCAAAACGAAAAGTACCTTAACCTGGCCAAGAGGATTTATCATAAGCAAATACTTGACCCGTTGGCCGCGCGACGCGACGAGCTAAGCGGCAGGCATTCCAATACGCAGGTCCCCAAAGTCATTGGCATTGCAAGACTGCATGAGCTGACCGGCATCGAGCGATATCGGACAATTGCACGTTTTTTTTGGAAAACCGTCATCGAAAATCATACCTATGTCAACGGCGGCAACAGCGCCTGGGAGTACTTCGGACCGCCGAAAAAACTCTCTGACAGACTTGGTGACACTACTGAAACCTGCAACACATATAACATGCTCAAGCTCACCCGTCACCTTTTCTCCTGGACCGCCGACGCTCGCTACGCCGATTACTACGAGCGGGCATTGTACAACCATATCCTTGCCCACCAGCATCCCGAAACGGGGATGATGGTTTACAAGGGCTTTCTCGACCGCGGCGCAATAAAGCATTACAGCACTCCTTTTGATTCCTTCTGGTGCTGCGTCGGCAGCGGCATGGAAAATCATTCCAAATATGGCGACAGCATCTTTTTTCATGACGGCAGGGCACTGTTCGTCAATCTTTTCATCGCCTCGCAGTTGAACTGGCGGCAGAAGGAAGTGACGGTCCGGCAGGAGACACAATACCCACAAACCGATGAGACGGTCCTGAAGATTGGCTGCAGGAAGCCTGTTAGCATACCGATTCACATCCGCCATCCGTACTGGGCAATAGATGGTATGAAAATCACCGTCAACGGCCGGAAGATAAAGGCGGCAAGTAAGCCCGGCTCCTTTGCCAGGGTAACTCGGAAATGGAGAGACGGCGACGAGGTCAGAGTGAAGATGCCCATGAAGTTGCGGACCGAATCTATGCCTGATAATCCGAACATAATAGCTTTTATGTATGGCCCCATAGTGCTTTGCGCCGAGGTCAGTGATAAGAAGATTCCGGTCCTGGTGCCACCGACGAAAGACATAACCTCTCACGTAAAACCGGCAGCCCTGGCGCCTCTCGAATTCATCACAGAGGGTCTCGGCAAACCAGATGACATCCGCCTCATCCCGCTTTATAAGATGCACGACCGACGCTACAACGTCTACTTCGACCGCTTCACCCCTGATAAGTGGGCCGCCGAGCAGCGCCGACACGAGGCTGAGCAAAGGCGAATCAGGCAGATGCAGGCGCGGACGGTGGACATGCTCCGTATCGGCGAAATGCAGCCCGAGCGCGACCACAACCTCAAAGGTGAGAAAACGTCGGCCGGGACTTTCAAAAATCAGAGATGGCGGCATGCTATACGAGGGGGCTGGTTCTCTTTTGAGATGGAAGTTCTGCCTGATAAGCCCCTCGAACTGATTGTGCGATACTGGGGCGGCGACTCGGATGGCCATGAATTCGATATCCTGCTCGACGACGTCAAAATCGCCACACAGAGACTGCAAAACAAAAAACCCGGCGAGTTCTTCTTCGCCAACTACAAGATTCCAAAGGAGCTGAGCTCCGGCAAAACCAAAGTCACGGTCAGGTTCCAGGCCCACCCCGGCAAAACGGCCGGCGGCGTATTCGGTTGTTGGATTATCAAAAGAGAGTCGAATATGACAGACTCCTAAGATAACATAAGCCTCTGTGCCGCTCGACAATGAATCACATTTTCCACAATGGTAGGCCGGTTTCCTCATCATAAGCACGACGCAACTGCTGTCCCTTATAGACATCGATGGTAAACTCACACGCAAAAACAACAGTGCCCGGCGCCAGATGTCCACCGTATGCTCGGCCGTGCGCGTCGGACAGGGTTATGTGGGCATGAACCACAGGTTTGCCATCGCGCAGCGATATGTTACCAAAGAGACCGGTTATCTCCAGGGGCTCTTCGATTTCAAAGAATTCGTACTTACGCGCTTGTTGATTATAGATACAAAGTCGAGCCTTTTTGACGGCCCCAATCGCTTCAATGCGACCAAGGCTTATACCGTTCTGTTCGCAGACCGATGTCAGCTCTTCGAGTAAATCGCCACCATGTTTCAACTTGCCGATGAAAATTCGTTGGAGTTGAACTTCATTATAAATTGCCATCTGTTCCGCCTTATAACTGATTATACCCTAAACAAAAATCTTCGACTTGGAACGCCCAACTGTATCTGAGAAAATCCACCTTATTATCCGGGAAATAATTGCTAATGTCCAAAAGATTCTACCAACTGCTTAGAGTTGTGTGTGGCCAAATTTTCTGGCGGGCCGGCTTCCCTTTGTCATGCTGAGCGTAGCAAAGCGAACCGAAGCATCTGGCCAATGAATGGTATGTTACTGTCGGCCTGGAGCAAACTCTCAAAACGCAAGCCGGATTCTTCGCTGTTACTCAGAATGACAAAGTCAGTGCAACACATTGCTGTGAAAAGGATTACCCCGCACCTACTTTGGGAAAATACTCGCGAACCGAACTAATATCAAAGGAGACTACATGAATGGTTCTCAAAGTAGGTGCGGGATGTCAGAAAATCTGGCCAGGCCCGCATAAGAAAAAAACAACCCGTCAAAAGGCCGGACTTTCAGCCCGTCAAAAGGCCGGATTTTCAACCCGTCAAAATGCCGGATTTTCAACCTTGTTGCTTGACATAAGACAATTCATAAGTTTTAATAAAGCTTTATTTCAAAATAAGCAGCCGCTTCGCGGGCAAATTTTAATAGATTCCTCGGCTGTGCTCGGGATGACAAATTTGTCTCGGAATGACAGAGGGGAAGCCATCCCCAAGCTGCGGTTGAGGCTGCCACCCGGAAACGGCTAATAGCGGGGCAGACCCCATTAGAGTAAACGACACTCTAACGGGGTAAAGGAATTTGACGCGATGCCCAGAACGAAGATTATTGGTACGATAGGACCAGCGAGCAGCGATTACAGTGTCCTGCGAAAAATGTTCGCGGCCGGTCTGGATGTGGTCAGACTGAATTTTTCGCACGGCAGCGTTAAAGAGCATCTTGGCTCGATAGAGCTTGTCCGCCGGCTAAACAGCAAATACAGACGGCACATTCGGATAATGCAGGACCTGGAAGGTTTCCGAATCAGGGTCGGACGATTCAAAGGGTCGAAAACAAGATTGTTAAAGAATCGCACAGTAGTATGGCTGACCAATCCGTCCCAGGGCCGGACTCAAGCTCATGGGCCAAGAACGATACCATTTGATTACAAAGGTGATTTGAGCCGGATACAACCGATGGGCGACCACACGGGGTCGCCCCTACATATTTATATTGATGATGGGAACCTGGTTCTCCGCGTAAAGAGCACTTCCGCTAACAGCATAAAAGCAGTGGTTGTCGAAGGCGGTATCCTTAAAGAAAGAAAAGGCATAAATATTCCTGGTTTGGACCTTGAATTTGAAGGGATAACCGAAAAAGACAAAAAGGACATCGAATTCGGCATAAAACATAAAGTTGACTACATTGCTCTTTCGTTCGTACGCGACGCCAATGATGTTAAAAAAGTGCGCGAACTTATAAAGCCAAGATTACCCAACTGCCGGGTGGTGGCAAAAATTGAGAGTAGAGAAGCGATAGAGAACATAGATGGGATAATCGACGCCGCGGACGGGATAATGATAGCTCGTGGGGATATGGGTGTTGCCGTCCCAATCTACGAAGTCCCCATAATCCAAAAACGTATAATAAAGAAATGTAACGGGCGCCGAAAGTTCGTAATTACAGCCACTCAGATGCTGGAACATATGACCGAGCACAGCAGACCTACGCGTGCTGAGGTTACAGACGTCGCCAATGCCATTATCGACGGCACTGACTTTGTTATGCTTTCATCTGAGACCGCCGTTGGCCTTTTCCCGCATCAGTCTGTCCTGATGATGAACGAGATAATCAAGTTTACCGAAAAAAACATGTCCCCGCACCTACTTTGAGAGGATACCCCTCACCTACTTTGAGCGGCGATGGGATTTTTCACAAAGTAGGTGAGGGGCTAAAAGTAGGTGCGGGGTAATTATTTCCGGTCGTACGGGCGGTTCGCGAACCGCCCCTACGGGGAAGGTGAACAGATATGAAAAAGGATTCGATTGCCGGTTCACTGCTAATTCTGTTTTTTTCAGCAGGATTAGTGGAGGCGGCCCAGACTTATTCTAATCCGGTCATATCAGAAATCGGGCCAGCCGACCCAACCGCTATTTTTTATGAAGGTAAGTTCTATCTGTACCCGACCGGAGACAATAGAAGCTACCATGTTTACACATCCGATGATTTGGTAAACTGGACAAAGGGTGGCAGGGTTTTCAGCCCCGGTGGAATCAATGTCTGGGCCCCCGACGTCTTCTATAACTGCTCGGACGGCAGGTTCTATCTATACTACACTGCCAACTGGAAAATCGGATTTGCCGTCGCGGACAAGCCGGACCAGACCTTCAGGGACAAGGGTATTTTCATTAACGGTGCAATAGACGCACATCTGTTTCAGGACAGCGACGGCTGCTATTATCTGTACTTTGTTAGAAGGGGTTTCGAAATACATGTCCAAAAGATGAATAATCCGCTGCAATTGACTGGACATTCGACCTTGGTTATTAAACCGACCGAACCATGGGAAAGAACGGTAACAGAAGGCCCCTGGATGGTCAAACACAACAATATCTATTATCTGCTCTATTCAGGATACGGTGCCAATACTAAAAATTACGCCGTTGGTTATGCAACTGCAAATAATCCCATGGGGCCTTTCACTAAATATCCCGGCAATCCCATTATAAAAGGAGGTGATGGGATATATGGTCCTGGCCATGGTTCTGTAACGAAGGACTCTGCCGGCAACTTATGGCACGTGTACCATCAGAAAAAGGGCTCGGCTGTTGGATGGGACCGATTCATTTGTATTGACCCGTTGTGGTTTGACCCCAATGGCGTTTTGCACGGCAGAGCTACAAGAGCAAAACCACAACCAGCCCCGATTATTAAGACCGCACCCAGGCCCCGTTAGAAGTCCGAAGAAGCTTTGTCAGTTTACTTCTAATGGGGCGGGCCGAGCAGGAAGAGTACGGCTGTTGTCGGACACGGGAGTTGTCTTAACCTGGATAGGATTAGTACGGGGGACCCAAAAAAACATACTCATAGAGATTTACAGCGGAGCACGTGAATAAAAGAAGAGAGTTGGGAGCTTATCGTAGCCCCAACTCTCAACGTTGCGATGTGCCCTTTATTTATATTAAATTTTGCTGCGCCCGCAACATATATAGTATACATCGAACGTACTGAACCTGTCAATAAAATAATGCTCATCTAACCGTTTTTTTCTCAAAATCACCACACCTAAGCCATCCAGGAATGTAAAAACCCCTACTCAGCAAGGGTAGGCATTTTAAGAAAAAGATAGCCCAGACGCTTTAGGAAATCGACGCATTACCGACTTCTGCGAAACCCGGGAGGGCAAGGGGGTATAAACGCTTACAAGGTGGGAAGTTAAGCCGGGGAAAGGGGGATATCAACTGTCAACGACAAAAAGCAACCACGCCTGAGAGGACTCGAACCTCTAACCTTCGGTTCCGTAGACCGACGCTCTATCCAATTGAGCTACAGGCGCGTTGGCAACATCAAAGACGCTTCTTGCACCAAAATTGACACCTTCGAGTCGCAAATCCGGTTTCTCAACACCGAAACAGTTTAGATTATTTTCTCTTGTCTGTCAACTAAAATCCACGGGAGTCCACTTTTTCCATCATTACACGCCAAATTTTTCCCATTCACGGTTCCACTCGCGGCCGTTTTCTGTCTTTTCCTGCCTGGCAATGATTTTTAGTGCCCATCTCTGTTGTATGACAGGGAAAAAAACAGTATAATGATGATTGGGCAAAAGTGCCTTGTTGGAGAGGCAAAAATGAAGAAGGCAGCGATCAAAGACAAAACGCACATCAAACAATTACTCTATGCCGACTGCGTTTTGGGAATCAAAGGCGACCGATATCGCGCCTTTGGCGGTTTTCAGCTTTGGTGGTACGATAAGGAACGTGGTGTCTGCGACTGCTGCGAATCCCACTGGTCCGACCCGAGAAAGAAGCTTACCCACTACAGCCTGGACAAAGCAGCGAAAATTTTATGGCGACACAGCAACTCTCTGTATATGCGCACCAAACACCTCTCTGATGATAAGAAACTGGAGACCTTAGAGCATTTAGAAGATGTAGAATAGCGAAGCCATCCACACTCTTGCTGCTTGACTTGGACGAGGAAGGCCGCATAATAACTCTCGGAAAAATGGCGGAAATCTTTTGGCCCCGAACGCCGGATTCAGCCACAATAATAGTACCAGCAAATCTTACTGCTCAAAAAACAATCGGGGCCTATGCCGAATCAATCAGCATAGGCCCCAAACTGATGCAAAACTATAGGCCAACCAACGCTAACTAACGCTGATTATGGCCAGTAGTAATTTTCCTTCTCGACGAGCCAGTCATCTGCCAGGATAGCGTAGTCCATGAAGTTAATCCACTGCTGGCCTTGCGGCTCACCCTGGTAAAGGTCAGCCGGCGAATCAATCGGGATATGTATCCCGGCTCCGCCGTTCGTAGCAATATATGCTACCTCTTCCTTTGACAGAGGGTAGTCGTAAATCCGGACATCGTCGATACGGCCGTCCCAGCCTTGGTCGGCGTTTTGATCTTTGCCGCCCTTGCCAACAATCAAAGCTGTTACCCCATCAATGGTTCCAACCGTGTTGGGATCCCTACCTGTCGGCGTGTCTTCCAGCCCATCAACATAGCACCTTATGACTTCCCCACTACTCCAGGTCATCACAAGGTGCTGCCAGGCCGTGGTCTGAACACCGCTGGAACTCTCCAGTTGCTGTAAACCGCCGGTTGTTGTAATGCCCATCTTTACTACATTCGTGCCGCTATGGGTTGCGCCGGCTGAATCATAACGCATAGTAACAAAATCATCGTTGCCCTGGGGTACATCACAGATGATGAAACCTTTGTTCGTTCCGGTCACGTCAGACTTGACCCAGACAGAAACCGTAATGGCGCCCAAACCATTCAGGAGGTCATTGGCATCGTTGCCGTCGACCACGTACACATAGTCGCCCAAACCGTCGAAATTCAGGCAGTAAGCCGAGCCGTCAGGGCCTGGGGTGGAATACGTGGCGCCGGAGATAACGCCGTCAACAACACCGGCGCTGTCAATAGCCGTCGTGCCGATTCCTTCGTCAAAAGCCCAATGTAACAGCAGGTTAGGTTCACTCGGAGCGACTGCCGTAATATATTCGTCAGGTAGCAGCCAGTTGCGTACCAGTATCCCAATGTCGTACTCGTCAACGGTGCAATCGTAATCTCCTACGCCGTCTGGTCCGGCGATATCGGCATACGGTTTTGCGAACGAAGGAATACATCTGGGCGGACAAACTCTGATATCATCAATGTACACGATACCCTTGCCACCGGCAAACGGATGATAGTCCCTGTCACCGAAGCCAACATAGACCTTCTTGACACTGCTGAAGTCCAGGTTCGTGAAATCGGTCAGCGGGATATTCCACTCCTGCCAGCTTGTCTGTATCGCTGCATTGGCATCAGGATTATTGACCACCGAAACAGGGTTTGAACCGTCACTCAGAGCCACATACATCTGCTCGGCATCGTTAAGACCGA
>DUZJ01000128.1 GCA_013349615.1 Planctomycetota bacterium
TAAATTCCTTTGTCTTCAGCATAGTGTTCCCTTGTTCCTTTGCACTGTCAAAGTCATATTCAAGAGCATTTCCTAACTTGGCACAGCCTGCTTATATCCGGGCAGAATAAAAGTAATATTTTTTTTAAAAAAAGTCAAATTTTTATTGACTATTTAGTCGATTATGACTAAATAGTCAAAATATGGGCAGAAAAAGCTCAAAAACTAATGGAACTCGAATGCAAAAAAGGGCTAAAAGAACCCGAAAAAAGTTGAAAAAGGCGGCTCTTGATGTTTTTGCGGAAAAAAGCGTTGACGCCGCAACGGTTGAAGAAATAACCGAGAAAGCGGATGTAGGAAAGGGAACACTCTACGAACATTTCGCGGACAAAGAGGATATTGTTATCAAGTTAGTAGAAGATGCTGTGAACCATCTGATTGGATATATTCGGTCGTACGACTCAGCCCCCGAAATGCTGGAAGATATGTTAGAACACCTGCTGAATGCTCATTACAGTTTTTCTGTTGATTCGAGGGAAGAGTTTCTTTTACTTTTCCAAGGGAAGTTATTGTTAAGGCTGGAATCTGACACTTTCGACGAGCTCGAAGAGCCTTATCTACGTTACTTGGGAGAAATTGAAGATCAAATCTCAACCTACCTCTCACCCCGGATAGACCCTTTGAAAATTAGGCGTCTGGCGTGTGCTGTAGCGGGATTTGTGTTTGGATTTTTCTCATTTGCTATGATTGGGATGAGCGAGGAGGAAGTTGAGTCGAGCGTAAAACCGCTGAGACGAACTTTCGTAAAGAGTCTATGTACATTCCTTGGGTGGTAGGCTCGCTTTAACATAGCTATCGGACAAAGGTTATTAAGGGCTTAGAGGGCATTCATGAGTTGTGCAGTTGCGATGGACGAAGAGCAAAACATTAAAGGCAAACTAAAACCGGCTGAAATACAAAGGTACAAGGCCTTATTGCTTGCAAAACAAGAGGAGATACTTAGAAATGTTAAAGCCATGGAGCAACAATCCCTGTTGAGAGAGATGGGTGAGATGTCAAATGTTCTCAAGGACATAACTGATGCAGGAGCAGTTAACTTCGAAGTAGAGAATATTCTGGGGCTGATGGACAGCGAGAGAAAACTCTTATCACAAATCGATGAGGCATTACAGCGAATTGAGAACGGCAGATATGGGATTTGTGAAGGTAGTGGTGAGTTAATCCTGAGAAAGCGGCTGAATGCAATACCGTGGGCCAAATATTGTGTTGATTGTGCAAACAAGGTGGAAAAAGGCCTTGTGCGGGGAGAAACATCCTTCGGCCGTTCAGGTTATGACTACGGCACAGATGAAGAAGATGATCTAAACAATGGAGAATCCGCCTGGAGAGCGGAAAAGTTTTGAATGAGAAAGATACGACATGCGACCGTTGATCGCTGATGTTGATTGTGTGGAAATCAGTTGTAAGGGAAAACCAAATATAATGGGAACGTATAACTGAGTGAAGGCGGAGTTGATGGATTTTAATCCGCCTATTAATTAACTTTTCTTACATGGAGGTCTTGAAATGGCAAAAAAGAAAAAGGCAAAAAAGAAAACACCTGAGAAAAAGGCAAAAAAGAGGAAGAAGAAGTAAACATCTAATTGTCTAATTTTCGAAGCCATCAGTGCTCGGGCACTGATGGCTTTTTTACTTTCTGGCTCTCACTTTTCCGTTTGGTATCCATTTTAGGGGTGATTGGGTAAAAAAGAAAACACCGTGCAGCGGCTCGCTACGCGATGTTTTCCGGAGGGGAGAAAATTTTATTATTTCTGCTTTTTGTTATCGGCAACAGAGGTATTGCTACTTTAGCCCCGTTGGTAATTTTTGCCTTTTTTGTATCATATTTTCCGGTTATGGGAACTCTAAAGGGATTAGCAGAAAGTGGCCAAATTCTTCCGGCAGGCGAATCAAAATCCTGGTTGTGCCGATAAATGTTACGCTATTGGTGAGTAAAGGCTTTTTATCAAATCGCAGAGTCCGAAACGACAAGCTGAAAAATTGTGGGATTCAGCGTTTTTTCGCTTTGAGGCATAAATAAGTTTTTTGCTTAGTCAAGACTCATCGGCTCGCGGGCACGGCTGTGGCGGCGGTAAATCGTGATGCCTTTGCAGCCAAGCTCGTAGGCCAATTTGTAGGCTTTGTCGACGGCTGCGACAGAAGCTTTTTCCCTGAAATTTATGGTCTTACTGACCGCCGCGTCGCAGTGCTCCTGAAAGGCGGCCTGCATCCGGATGTGCCATTCCGGCTTGATATCATAAGCACACTTGAAGACTTTGCGAATTTTTGGTGGGATTTTTGTGATTTTTTGAATGCTGCCGGTTTTAGCAATCTGTTTCTCAATGTCCCTGCTATAAAAACCACCGAGCTGGGCAATTTGTTTGAAAATGGGATTTACCTGGAGCATTTTTGAGCCGCCCAATACCCGGTGTGTGAACACGAGTGAATAAGCCGGCTCAATGCCACATGAGCAGTCTGCGATTATACTTATCGTACCGGTCGGGGCAGCACACGTAATGGCGGCATTGCGAACCTTGCTGTTTCTTTCGCTCCTCCAGATGCTCTCATTCCAGTTTGGAAAAGGCCCTCGCTCGTTTGCAAGGGCACGACTGGCCTGGCGTGCCTTCTGGTTGATAAAGTTCATAATGGTGGCGGCGAATTCGACTCCGTTCTGCGAGTCGTAAGGTATTCTCTGCAAAAACAAACAGTCTGCAAAGCCCATAACGCCGAGGCCGATTTTGCGGTTTGCCTGGGCGAGGCGGACGGTATCTCTGACCGGGTAATTGCATACGTCAATAGTATTGTCCAGGAATCGCACTGCGAGTTTGACGGTTGCGGCCAGGGCCGGCCAATCGAAGTCAGCTTTGCCGTAGGTAAATTTTACAAATTTTGTGAGGTTGATGCTGCCTAATGTGCAGGCCTCAAAGGGGAGTAAAGGCTGTTCGCCGCAGGGATTGGTCGCTTCTATTCGACCCAGCGAAGGAGTCGGATTGTCACGATTGATTCGGTCGATGAAGGCCACGCCGGGCTCTCCTGTTTTGTGAGCACACTTGACAATCATTTTCCAGATGTCACTGACGGTGTAGAACCGGCGTGCTTTCGTGGAGGCAGGCGGCTTTTTGGCGGTCAACTTATGCAGGTCATTTATTGTGTAGTTTGCAATATTGAGCCGCCGCGGCAATAAATACCTCTGTTGTGTGCGGGGGTTTTTTACAATGTGCAAAGCCCGGCTGGATTTAAGTACATGCTTCATCCAATCATCGGTGATTTTGACGGAGATATTGAAGTTGGTAAATGCCTTTAAGTTTTGTTTGGCGTACAGAAATTTTAGTATGTCGGGATGCTCGACGCTCATCATACCCATATTTGCGCCGCGGCGAAAAGCCCCCTGCTGAATTGCGTCGGTTGTTTCTGAAAAGACGCGCCAAAAACTTATCGGCCCCGATGTTGTCCCTCCGCTGGATGCGACACGGTCGCCTGTCGGCCTTAAGTTATCGAGAGAAAATCCGGTGCCGCCGCCGGCCTTTTGAATCAGGGCGGTCTGCTTAACGGCCTCGAATATCGCTTCTATACTGTCATCAACCGGCAGGACAAAACAGGCGCTAAGCATTCCGTTCGGACGGTTGGCGTTCATAAGGGCAGGGGAGTTGGGCAGGAATTTGAGCGAGACGAGAAGGTCGTAAAATCTTCGGTGCCAGCCCCTGATGTCAGCTCTCCGCTCCCCGTATCTGGTTTCAGCCTGAGCTATCAGGAAGGCCGCCCTGCTGAACATCTGTGAAGGTGTCTCGATGCACTTTCCCTCGTGGTCTTTGACCAGATACCTGCTTTGCAGGACAGTCAAAGCATTTTCGGTAAGGACAGGGGCCTGGCCGGGCGGCGGTGGTGTATCAAGTTCAGTCATTTTTTTGTGTCTCGTATATCGTGTTTCGCTTATCTGTGCTTTGTCCTCTGTTTTCTGAGCCATCTGAGCCGAAAGACGTCGCGAATCCTTTCGGTAAACCGGATTCCCAGTCGCTGTGTGCTGGTCTTGAACTCGGCCCGCTGCAAATCTGCTGTTGTCGGCCTGGCGGGCGATTTGCCGAATATCGAAAGAAACAGACTCGCAAGCAAACTCAAAAACGAATTTATTCTGGCTCCAAAAGACATATTTGTAGTTTGTAGTTCATAGTTCGTGGTTCGTAGTATATGAATTAACCTGCTACCCAACTACGAACACACTGTGCGAAAATTATCTTTGCACGGCTAATTTCAAGGAAGCTAATAACTCCCTGCCGGTGCGGCTTATCGATTCGGATTTGCCGAACAATTGATGCCTTTCCAGAATCTGCGGCTGGTGGTCATAATATCTTTGCACGGCTTCGATGCCACCCTCCGCGGCGCCGCTGGTTTTATATCGGCCGTCTAAAAGCCACGAGCTTACCTGGTCATCGTACTCGGCGGGATAGATAATAGCGGCCACGAATTTGCCGTTACCGTACCTGGCCAGATGCACCTTGGCCCGGCAGGGCGGCGATGCCTTGACCGCTAAATTAACGAGCGCCCTGAAATCCCCTCTTGCAGTTTCGAGTTCGCTCGAATAAAAGAACATTCCGGCCTCAAGCTGGAAGATTTCGGCACGGACGCCTTTTAGCTCGAGTTTGCCGTCGGGATAGGCCTTGTGTATCTTGTAGACCTTGCTGTCCTTGTACTTCTCGCTTTCCAGAAGCTCAGCCACCTCTTCGGCGGTAAAGCCCACTCCCGCGTGGTCGCCGAAGTCGAAGACATATAAGCCGACGTATTTTTCGGGTTTTTCAATTTCAGGTAATTTCATAATTGTTGTATTATAACCATGGATTACACGGATTACACGGATTTTTTGGTCGGCCCACCCGGAGGTAAAACCGACGCTAACTCGACAATACAGAGATGACTTCGCCCGCGGTGGCGATTTTCATAATATATCCCTCGATTGCGCTTTGCTCCGCTCGGAATGAGGAGTTTGTGGTTTGAGGTCTACTTTTTTTTCACTATTAGTTTTGCGAATCTTCTTTTTCCTATCTGGATGACCATGCCGTCGGCGGGGGTTATTCGAGCGTTGGGGTCGTTGACTTTGTTGCCTGCAACGGTAACTGCTCCCTGGGCTACCATTCGTTTTGCTTCGCCGCCGGTCTCGACAAGCTTGCAGGATAATAATAGTTGTTTAACTGAAACAGGCGTGTCTACGATAACCACGTCCGGAATGTCATCGGGCAGCCGGCCCTGCGCGAAGACTTTGTCAAATTCGGCGGCGGCTGTGTCGGCGGCGGCTTCGTTGTAGAACTGAGAGACAATTGTTTTGCCGAGCAGGACTTTTGCTTCTTTCTGATGTGTTTTATCAGGGTTGACGAGTTCGGCTATTTTATCAGCCGGCTGGTCGGTTAAAAGCGTAAAGTAGTTTTCCATCATTTCGTCGGAAATGCTCATAACCTTGCCGAACATATCGCCCGGCTCATCGGTTACGCCGATGTAATTGCCCTTTGATTTGCTCATTTTCTCCTTGCCGTCGAGGCCGACAAGTATCGGCGTAGTAATTACAATCTGGGGCGATTGTCCGTACGCACGCTGGATGTCTCTGCCGACGAGGTTGTTGAAAGTCTGGTCCGTTCCGCCCAATTCGACGTCACTTTTGACCATAACCGAATCGTAGCCCTGCATCAGTGGGTATAAAAATTCATGAATCCCGATTGCATCTCCATCCTTATATCGCAGTTCAAAAGTGTCTCTCTCAAGCATACGGGCCACAGTCATACTGCTTGTCAACTTTATCAAATCAGCTAACTTCAGTTCTGAGAGCCATTCGCTGTTGTATCTGATTTCGAGTTTTTCCTGCGAGGTGTCGAGGATTTTGCCTGCCTGCTCGAAGTAAGTTTTTGCGTTTTGCTCGATTTGCTGTGGCGAGAGCATTGGCCTGGTAGTGTCCTGTCCGGAGGGGTCCCCGATTCTGGCGGTGTAGTCGCCTATTATGAGGACGGCCTTGTGGGCGAGGTCCTGGAACTGGCGCATCTTTCTAAGTACGACGGTGTGGCCGAGGTGTATATCGGCGCTGGTAGGGTCCAGGCCGAGCTTGATTCGCAACTGCCTGGATGTTTTGGCCGCTTCGGTGAGCTTTTCCGCCAGCTCAGCTTCGCTGAAAATCTTGACTGTCCCGCGTTTTAATAATCGAATTTGTTTTGCGATTTCTTCAGCCATAGATTTTTTCTATAAATTCAGGATTCAAAGAAAATAACATAATAAACCATAACGGGGAAACAAGCAAGAATCCACTCGACCTTGCACCGGAATGCCCAAATTCCTGTGGCTATTGACTTAACAAACTCTTTATCCTGATACTCCGCCGGAGACAATAAATGACATCGCCTTTGAGCTGTCAATATCCAGAGATTGAATCGAATCCTTCTTAAAAAGCAATACATTGCCGGCGAAGTTGTATGACTGCGGCAGATACACAGCCGCATAATCGTCCAGACCAAGGTTTACGAGAGACTCGCTCGTAATGAAGCCAGCGACTTTTGGGCCATCACCGCCGGTGAGCGATACGACAACCGGCTTGTCGAACTTTTTCTTCTCGCCGGCAAAGGCTTCCACAATGTCTTTGATAGAACCATACAGCAGCTTTACCAGCGGGACCTTTGTGAAGACCTTTTCCACGAGCCCAAACAATTTTCTACCGACAAAGTTCGAGGCGAAAAAGCCGATAAGGAATATCACTGAAATTGTTGCTAAGATACCCAGTCCTGGGATTGATATTCTCAGCAGGCCGCGAAAGATTTTATCCAGGCCGGTAAAGGCCCAGATAATTATGAAAATGGTTACCGCTATGGGCACAAAAACCAAAAGACCCTTGAGGAAATAGTTTGCTATCCTTTTCATTTTTTCATCCTTTCACCGGAATTTTTAATCTTTTCCATTATTTGCAGATTCTTTGATTTTTCGCTTCGAATATGATACCGCCGCGAGCGCCCATAAGACAACGGCTGCGATAAAGAACACAAGACATAATGTTTGTATTTGCTGCCTTGTTAAGAGGGCGTATAAAGGTATTGCCTTGGCCGGCCAAAACAGGCGTACGTCCGGGTGGTAGATGGCGTCAATCACGACGTGGAGCCATACACCAAGGACGCCGGAGACGAGCATTTTCCCAAAGCTGGTCTGGTAAGGTATGCGAAGAATTCGCATTATTTTCTTGAAGAAATTTCGTAGAGGATAGGCCGCGACCGCCCAGATAATGCCTACGGCTGCTCCGAGCAGGAGCGTGTGAGCATATCTATGGATGGGCCGGCCGACTCCGAGCAGACTTACGACCAGGACTTCTACGTCGACAACTACGTTGGCCAGGACAAACACGGGGATATCGACCCACTTTCCAAGCGTGAGGCCAACAAAGCCACTCGGTCCAAAATGGTATGGTGTAAATGGCATTTGAACGTGCTTTCAAGTAACAATAACAGCTACGTCCGTTAATTAGTATCTGTTGCGGCAAGCCTCTTTCGCCATGTCACCCCTGCGAAAGCAGGGGTCTACAGCCCAAAAACTGGATTCCTACTTTCGCAGAGACATTCTGCTGTTTCCGGAACAGGAACTAATTAACCGGTTTGTTTTTGTGAGCTTAATTTGTGGTGCTGGATGTGTCAAATGTTTAGCGGGGGCGGCGCATAAAAAAACCGCCCGTAGGTCGGCGGTGTTAGAAGTGCCGAAAATTGGCGTGTTCTTAACACAAAGCGATATAACTCGCAATCGCGAGAAATAAAATCCGCTTTTTAGTAATTGTAAACGGAAGCCAGATTTTGTAATAAAACTTTGCCATCGCCCTTCTGAGAAGCCAGAATTTAAAGTTCTGTTCCTTTAACTACACGTTATTATAACCGAACCGGGTGCTTGAAAGCAAGGAAAATTGTGTTCGATAGGCGTAAGTGCTTTTTAGCAAAGCTATTACATCACGGGAAAACGGCATTTTTTTATGCATGCCGGCTACGCAGGATTCGTGGACGCGCCGTAAAATAAGGGCGTTGCAGCCGGATATGATTATCGGTCGTTGGCGTATGGCCACAGGAAGGATATTGAAGGCTAATCAATACGATTTACGCTAACTTGGTTACGGCTTCAGCGATGAGTTTGCCAACCGGCAGATGCTGGGGGCAGCGAGCTTCGGCAGAGCTGAAATCGGTGGTCAACAGTCTGCTTCTTATCTTAGCGGGGATTTGGGCGAAGAGTTTTTTTGCTCTGTCGTGCTGACCGTAACTATTATAGTACATCAGGTATCGCATGATGTCACTTACATAAGGTGTGTCCGGCAGGGCCGAGTCGCAAATATCTGCGCAGCCGGCGCAATAACTGCTGCAGGTTGCCCGGGCGTATTTTTGTAAGGCCTCAATGTCTGCCTGTGTAAGTTTGGTTTCGTTCAGCACGGCATCAATGTTTGTCGTTAAAAAAGATATATTCTGCATCCCAACGCAAACCGAACTGAACCGTTTATCCTGTAGTATGACCTTTATTTTCGCCTGTTGGTCAGTGAAGCCTCGCTTCTGGAAGTGACCGAGGAGCTTCTTATCCTGTTCTGTTTCAACGGGCTGGAGCCGTCTGACGCCGCGAGAGAAGGCCTTCATAGCGGTAAGACCTATGCCTGCTTTATGGCAGGCGTCAATGGCAGCCTGCATTTCGGGGTCCTGCATCACGCGGAAGTTGTAAAGTGTCGTTATCGCATCAATCCAGTCGAGCCTGGCCGCTGCGGCAAGGCATTTGGCCATATTCTTGTGGGTGCTGAAACCGAAAAACCGTATGAGTTTGCGCTTCTTCGCGCTTTTGGCCCACTGTTTTATTTCATCTGTAAGGCGTTCGGGATTGGACAAGCCGTGGAAAGCATAGTACAAATCGACATATTTGGTATTCATTCTTTTCAGCGAGGTCTGGAGACGTTCTTCGACCTTTTCCGGGGTTATTGGCCCCCAGAAAATCGCCGACTTGCTGACGATGAATAATTTGTCGCGGAGCTGTGGGTACTTCCTGAGGAATTTACCTATCCCAAGCTCGGCGTTTCCACCTCCATAGTTGTGAGCTGTATCCCAATAGTTAACGCCCCAATCGTAGGCTTTTCTTAGAATGATTTGCTTATCGATAAAACTAAGGTCTCCGCCCAGAGACAGGGACGAGACCTTAATACCAATTTTGCCCAGCTTTCGTTTTGGCACCTGTGGGAATTTCGGCTTTTGTTCTTTTGCTATGGTGCCGGCCTGGCTTTGGGCGGCTGTGCTGTCAGTTGAAGCGAAAACGGAACCCAGACCCGCGGCCCCCAGTGTCTTGAGAAAATTCCTTCTGTTGACTTCATTGCGTTTTTCACTCATCGTCGTAGACTCCAAAAACGGTGAGCCGATATTTCACCTGGATAACCTTTTACTTCTTATGGCACATATTAAAGTACGTCAGGCCAACTTATGGACCGCTTCAGCGACCAGTTTAGCTACCGGCAGATGCTGTGGGCAGCGAGCTTCAACTTTGCTGTAATCCATGCTCAACAGTTTATTTCTTACCTTACCGGGGATTTGAGCGAAAAGCTGCCTTGCTTCATCGTGCTCGCCGTAGCTATTGTAATACATCAAATA
>DUZJ01000157.1 GCA_013349615.1 Planctomycetota bacterium
ATTGTAATAACCTACTATAATTATCTCTGGGAATGGATTTTGCGGCTGGGCTCTCGTTTGAGGATTCGTCGGCCTCTGGCCCACCAGAACTGGCTGCCGCCGGCAGACATCGCAAATCTGCTCAATTTGGCCGGCTTCGAGGTTATTCGAACGGATTCTTTCCTGCTGATGCCGAAACGCGTCCCCCCGTTGACAACCCTCTGCAATTATTTTCTTTCTCTGCTGCCGGGAATTAGATTCTTTAACATGGTCAATCTGCTGATAGCTCGTCCAGCCTCTACTGCTCAGCGCGATGAGGATTTGTCTGTCTCTGTAATAGTGCCGTGCAGAAACGAGCGTGGTAATATTGAAGATGTGGTAACACGCGTCCCCAAAATGGGCGCCGAAACAGAGATAATCTTCGTCTATGGCAACAGCACGGACGGCACTGCCGAGGAAATAGAACGCCTGATTAAACAACATCCGGAACGCAACATTCGTTTGGTCGCTCAGGGAGATGGAGTTGGTAAAGGCGATGCCGTGAGAAAAGGGATTGATGCTGCCAAGGCAGATGTGCTGGTTATTCAGGATGCGGACTTAACAGCTCCGCCGGAAGATTTGCCGAAATTCTTTAGAGCACTGCGAGACGGCAAAGGTGAGTTCATCAACGGCTGTCGGCTCGTCTATCCAATGGAAAAGCAGGCGATGCGCTTTTTGAATTACCTTGGAAACAAGTTTTTCGGCACATTGTTTAGCTGGCTGTTAGGCCAAAGATTCAGAGATACCCTTTGCGGCACAAAAATGATTCACAGGAAGGACTACGAGTTAATAGCGGCCAACCGTTCGTATTTTGGCGATTTTGACCCCTTTGGGGATTTTGACCTTATTTTTGGTGCGGTAAAGCAAAACCTTAAGGTAGTCGAGGTGCCCGTAACTTATCACGCACGAACTTATGGCACAACAAATATCAGCCGCTTCAAACACGGCTGGCTGCTGCTTAAGATGAGCTGGATAGCATTTAAGAAAATCAAGTGGCTGGGAAAGACACTTTGAGATAATTATGAGGCTCATTGAATAGCTCAGGGCTCTTCAAAGAGGTTTGCAGTGCAAAGAAAATGGGCAAAGAAAATGGGACCCGTTCCTGCAATAAGTCGCAAAATGGGAACCCGAAAAAAAAATAGGGGCAGGAAAGTACTCGAGCCGATGCCAATAGATGTTGTTGAGACGGACCGCTCGCGGGCTGCGATTAGATTTCTTTTGCCCCTGGCTGTCTTCTGTTGGCCTATTCTGTATCTGTTTCGCCACATCTTCCCGATAAACGGCCAATATACAGCCATAGGAAACGATTTTATTTACTTATACTACAAATATAAGGTCTATTTGCTGGCCTGTCTCTCAGACTTTAGCTTTCCCCTTTGGTCCCCGGCAGAAGGGGCGGGGTTTCCATTCTGCACTAACCCATTCGCGCAAGCTTTCTATCCATTTAATCTACTGCTTGTTGTCTGGTACAAAATCGCAAATGGGTATAATCCCATAGACCACCAGGTTTTTACAGTGCTGGGCATTTCGATATTTGCCCTGGGTCTTTTCATGTGGTTAAGGCTGGTCAACACCAACCTGAGAGCTGTTGTTTTTGCCGCGCTGGTTATGTCGGTCAGCTTCAAGATGACGGAAATCATGAGATTTCCCAACGCCGTTCACAGTGCGGCCTGGTATCCCTGGATATTTTATGCCCTGACCAAAATTATGCTGAGTCGATCGCTGAAAAAAACAGCCTTGAACGGAATTCTGCTGACTTTATTTTTGATATTCCTATGTACCGCCGGTTACCCCTACTATTTGTACTACTGCCAATTTCTTTTTTTGCCCTATATGCTCGTTTTCCTGCTGAAACCGCTACGGCTGCGGTTAGTTGGCATCAAAGCGGTCAACTGGAAACGCACTTTAGGGACTTTGGCAGTAGTTGGGCTTGTGACTGCGTTGATATGTGGTCCGTATTTGGTCGGTATCAAACACCTAATGTCCGAAACTACAGACCGCTCAGGAAAAGATTTTCCCTTTTCGACACAGCATGAGTTCAGTTTCGAAGACACCCTCGGGTCACTCATGTACCCCCCCGCTGCAATGCAGGATGGCTGGAATTTCTTTAGTATAACGGCCCTTCTGTTGGTCTTTTTGTTTATGCTGAGCGCCAGAGCAGCTCATCACAACCTTCAACAAATAAATGACGAGGAAAAGGAAGCGGTGATACAGCCATGTCCCCGTGATCTTTGGGTAAAGTTGTTTTTTATTGTCTGGATTAGCGTTATCATTTATATCAGCTATGGACGCCGTTCGTATCTGTTCATCCTGCTATGGAAATTCATGCCCGGCTTTTCCTCCCTTCGCATATGGCCACGATTCAATATTATCCTTGTACCAATTTTCGCCTGGCTGCTGTCGTTGGCCTATGCGTCGTTCGAATCGGTGATTTCGGGCAAAGACGTCACTGCCGTCAGAAAACATTCGTGGATATCGTCGCCGATTGTGGCACTCGTGGCGGCCTACGCGGCAGTCCTCGGCGTCCAGCTCTACCTGTATCTGAACGAGATTTACGATCGCTATTGGATCTCGTACTTCAAACACTTGTCACCACAACGCATTTTGTTTATTGTCTACGGCGCGGTAGGATTCGTTATTATTCTACTGCTCGTGATTTTTAACAAATGGATTCGCCGGAGGTCAGGCCGCTCCCTGAAGGCGGTGCTCGCTGTGCTGCTTCTGGTTGCCGTTGTTGAGATGAGGCCTGTCGGCACCCATATATGGACATATCAAGGCAAGCCGCAGAAAAACCGTGTTCACCTGGGAAATATAGCGAAAGTAAATGAAGCTTCATTCAGGTTTCGCAGGACCGACCATTACTGCTCGATTTCCCTGCGGCCAAACTTCAGCACCGCAATTATAGCAAACTGGTATTTTGACCGATATGTCAAGTTCCTCAAAGAAACTGAAGATGAATTACAAGCGCGAAGGAAATTGCTCGGCGTACAGGATGGAACAAGGATTTTCTTTTCCGAATCCATACAACATCCCACAGTTCAATCATTTTTACGCGATGCGATGCGGTATCCGCGTACAGGGCGTTTGGTATCCTATACGGGCGATGTTCTCCGGTGGGACATCCAAACACCAATCGCAGGCTACCTGAGTTTTATCGATAATTGGGACCCGGGCTGGAAGGTTTCTGTGGATGGTGAACCTGCCGAAATAGAGCTGCTTTTCGGAACTTTCAAGTCCGTTCGGCTCGCGCCGGGCCGGCACGGCGTCAGATTCTACTACAAGCCGAGAATTCTGTTTTCGTCCAGGAAGGACAAGCTGTGAATAAAAATACGAGAGTAGACCAAATGGTGACAGACGGCGTTATTGTTTCTTTCTCGATCTGCCTCTGATTGGAGCTCACAAAAAACGTCCGGCTGTCTGTTTTTAGGACGGTGGAGAATATTTTGGATTTTTTTCTATGAACTTTATCGTCGGGGAGTTTTATGAAACGATTAATTAATCGATTACCCATAACCCAAATTAAGATGTTCTTTGGCCGAATACTTTACCGTCTGGTACATCTTATATATCATGAAGATAAACGCATTATTGTCCGAAATGGGATTAAATATGAGATTGATTTATCGGAAGGTATAGATTTATCGCTGTTCCTGTTCGGGAATTTTCAAAAGCATGTTTCTCAGAATAAATATTTATCTTTGCCCCAGGATGCTGTTATCTTCGATGTAGGAGCAAATTCAGGGATAATGAGTTTACAATTCGCAAAGCTGGTTCCTTTGGGTAAAGTATATTCATTTGAGCCTACTTTTTATGCCTTCTCCAAATTAGAAAAAAATCTGGAATTAAATCCCGAACTTGCAAAACGTATAGTTGCTATTCAAAGCTTTGTGTCTTCAAATACATCTGAAGAACCTAATATTAAGGCTTACGCAAGCTGGAAGGTCGGAGGTACAGTGGAAGGCGTTAATCATCAAGTTCATCGGGGAACAGAAAAATCTGCCAAAGGAATAAAGGCGGTGTGCCTGGATGATTTTTGTGAGCAAAATGAAATTAAAAGGCTAGACTTTATTAAAATAGATACTGACGGACATGAATTTGAGGTTCTAAAGGGGGGCAAAAAAGTCATTAACGAGTTTAGCCCTATTATTATTTTTGAAATTGGGATATATGTAATGGATGAAAGGAGCATTGTTTTTTCAGACTATTTGAAGTTCTTTGATTCCTCAGGTTATTCCTTATTCAATAGTAAGAACCTCAAAAAAATAAACGCACATAATTATCACAAGCATATTCCATTAAAAGGAACTATTGATATTTTAGCAATATCCGGTTGAATGTGTAGAATACGTGTTGTCTGCAACCAATGATTGGTTGGGCATGTTTTAAGCAATAGAGATGGAAAAGGTTGACCGATGTTTAATTGCTAACAAGAGCACGTTCCGGGCATCAGCAACAATCTTTGGATGATTAACATTGAGCAAGAATGTCATAACCAAGCGGAAGGTCAAAAAGTTCAGGCCAAAAGTCGGTAGACGGGCGTCGAAAGGCGCAAGTTTGGACTACGCTAAAGAAATAGATACAGAGGAGCTCGCCAAGCGGGAAAAGTACTTCGAGTTTTTCGTAGCAGCGGTTTTTCTTGCTTTCGGTATCTATCACTCGGTTCTATATTTCGGGCATCAGATTGTTCCCACTTCGGATTTCCCGGCCTTTACTCAGACCGGCCATGAGCTTTTATCTTTGAAGCTCCCTTCTTCCTTCAAACGCGCTCCGGTTCTTGGTTTGTTGCAAGCCCCTCTTTCCTATTTGGTTGGCGGTAAGCATCCCGACCTGACTGCCGGTTGGCTGCTCAACGGGCTATTGCATCCCTTTAATCTACTCTTACTGTGGCTCGTAGGCAAAAGAATCGTCGGTCGATCAGCCTTGTGGGTCGCAATCATTGCAATAATCAATCCCTGGTCAATCCAGTTGCTGACTGATCCTATCGTGGAAACTACACTGCTGTTCTTTGTGCTGCTTACTTTCTATTTTATTTTTAGACGTTCGAACTGGTGTTATCTTTTCGCGTCGATAACAACAATGGTACGATATGAAGGGGCGGCATTGATTCTGGCTGCATTTGTTATGGATATGATATACCGTCAGAGCAAGCGGGAGAGGATTCGGGCTTTGATTTATTCAGCAATAGCGACTGTACCTTTGGTGCTTTGGATGTCAGGTACTCTTTTGAACTGGCGGTCGGAAGGGATTGGCCATTATTTAAGCGTGTTGTTCTCAGACAAGTACACAAAACTGCACGATACAGGAATCGAGGCCAGAACCGGTCTGGTAAAGCATATGAATTTATTGTGGCGCGTGGGATTTCGCCCATTGTTGATGCCCTATGCGGGTGCGAGTAAAGGTTTTGTAGAAGGGCTCTGGGGCCTAAGTAAGATTCTTGCGACTGTTAGTTTCTTCTTTGGCTCTATCTATGGATTGTGCAAGCGCAAGTGGAATATACTGGCATTGCTTTTACTCTTTGTACCGTATTTTTTGGTTCACGCACGGTTCCAAGCTATGCTTGCAAGATACTATGCCCCTATTTTTTGGATAGCGCTATTGATATGCGGGTTTGGTTTACAGGGATTTTGGAAACTTATAGATAGAAATGGCCGGGCACCCAAAGCCCTTGTGCTTATATCACAGGCTTTAGCAATGATAATAGCAATTATTTGGCTCGTTTCGCTTATTCCTTACTTATCCAGAATATCTCGGGTGAGCACTACATCAGCTTCTCTTCCGTATGTGACAATGATATTGGTGGCAATTATATTCTCTGTACGAATTTTTATTTATAAATTCAGGCACCTTTTGCGGGAACTTTCTATATTATCATTGGCATGCTTGTTTATTGTGTCAAATCAATTTGCGCTTGTTCAGACGGTGGGAAACGGACAGCAGAATATAGAGTTTAAGCTTTTGGCAGATTGGTATGTTGCTAATGCAAAGCCGGGTGAAAAACTACTCACCACACTGCCACATATCGCAAGGATATTTGCTCCTGAGCACAGCGGTTCTTTCCTCTGGCTCGGAAGTATTAAGGCTGAAAGTCCGTCTGATTTCGTCGGGAAATGTTATGTTGAAAATATCACGTACGTTGCCTGGGACTCCAGACTTGGATTCAGCTCTGGAGACCCATATTATAAGATGTGGGGCCTAAAGAATATAGCTATGCTAACGGAGCCGCGGAGTATTGGGGTGTATGAGTTCATCACGCAGATACAGGTGAGTCAAAGACGATTTATAAACATTTTCCGCTTGCGAAAGCTTTCGCTGGGCCTGCCTTCGAAACAATAATATACGCCGGGCCGGGACTGTATGTGAAAGTTCAATCTACCGCCACGACTTCTTTGACCTCAGGCACTTTTTCCCTTAACACTCTTTCAATGCCCATTTTCATCGTCATCGCAGCGCCCGGGCAGCCCTGGCAGGCCCCCTGAAGGCGGACCCTGACGGTATTATCGGCATCGGTCCCCACCAGCTCGATGTCGCCACCGTGGCCCTGCAGGGCTGGTCGGACCGATTCGATTACTTCCTTGACCTTCTCTTCGAAGCTGTCTTCTACGTTAGTTGCGCCACAGCCGCACTGTTCACACATAAAAAGTCTCCTAATTTCGGTCAAGTGGCAATCAACTACTCACCAATTACCACTCACCAGTTACCATTATATCAGCAATTTGGGGGTGGGCAAGCCATTTTTGTGGATGGTCCGGCAGCGTTCTTACTTTACACAGCAGCCAAAATTATTATTGGAAACTGTGCAAATTGCCGAAAAAAATGATTGATAGACGGTGTTCGACCTTGTATAATATCTTTGTATTTGTATGAAAACATACAAATACAGGCCTGAGACCCCGCTGAAGCGGGTGATTACGGAATTATGGCAGGGCTTCGAACCTTCGAGCGGTTCGATCGTTTTTCTAAGCAAAAGCGATTGAGTCCCCGAAGCGGCCCAGCGGAGCCATAATTGGCCGGAATAACGATAGGACCCACATTTTGCGGCTTCCGGCAAAATGCGGCTCCCGTGATGTTTATCAGGAAAGGAATAACGAAATGTCATCCAAACCTCGCTCTTCGCCTTCTTCCACTGTTTCTACAGACAAATCCTCTCTCAGACAGGTGCTCAAATAATCGTCGACACGCTTATCGGGCAGGGTGTCGATACTATATTCGGCTATCCTGGCGGTGTGGTTCTGCCGCTGTTTGACAGACTATATGATGCACCCATCAATTTTATCATTCCGCGACACGAGCAGGGGGCCTGCCACATGGCTGACGCTTATGCCCGTGCAAGTGGAAAGGTCGGCGTTGTCATCGCAACCAGCGGGCCTGGTGCGTGCAATCTGGTTACCGGCCTGGCTACGGCGAACATGGACTCGGTGCCGGTAGTTGCTATGACGGGTCAGGTTCGCACAGAGCTTATAGGAAACGACGCATTCCAGGAAGCCGACACTACCGGCATTACCCGCCCGGTCACAAAATACAACTGTATTGTAAAGGACGTTAAAGACCTGGCCCGGCTTATTAAGGAAGCGTTCTATATTGCTTCCACGGGCCGGCCCGAGCCGGTGCTCATTGATATACCGGTTGACGTTCAGGTCAACAAGACCAGTACAGACGTCTCAGCCAAACTTGAGCTGCCGGGATATCGCGTTCGCGCCAAGGGCCACGCCAGACAGATATCAATGGCTGCCGAAGCCATAAACAACTCTAAGCAGCCCGTACTTTATGTCGGCGGCGGCGTTATCACCGCAAACGCAAGCGAAGAACTAAGAACATTGGCCCAAAAAGCGAATCTGCCCGTAACAACGACACTTTTAGGACTGGGAAGTTACGACCAGAACAGACCCGAATCGCTGGATATGCTCGGGATGCACGGAACAGCCTACGCTAATTATGCTGTGCAGGAATGTGATTTGTTGATTGCCGTAGGGGCCCGCTTTGACGATAGGGTTACAGGAAAGCTTGATACTTTCGCTCCGAATGCAAAGACAATCCATATCGATATTGACCCAGCCAGCATATCCAAAAATGTACACGTGGATATCCCTGTTGTAGGTGATGCCAAACTCATACTGGCTGAACTGATTAAGGAAGTTGCGCAGCACCCGCGGAAAAGGTGGTTCAGCAAAATCGCCGAGTGGAAGGAAAAGTTTCCGCTTCGCTACGACAAGGACTCATCGGCGGTCAAGCCGCAGTATGTTATTGATGAGCTTTGCCGTCAAACGAAGGGCCGCGCAATCATAACTACGGGCGTTGGCCAAAATCAGATGTGGGCCGCTCAGTTTTATCGGTTTAGTATGCCCAGACAGCTTATCAGCTCAGGCGGACTCGGCACGATGGGCTTCGGTCTGCCCGCTGCCATAGGCGCACAGGTAGCCAGGCCCGATATGACCGTTATTGATATCGACGGCGACCACAGCTTCAATATGACTTTGACCGAGCTGCCCACGGCAGTCGAGAACAAGCTGCCCATAAAGGTCTGTATCCTGAACAATGGCTATATGGGAATGGTTCGACAATGGCAGGAGCTTTTCTATAATAAGCGATATTCCAAAAGCTACCTTTCCAATCCTGATTATGCAACTGTGGCACGTGCGCTGGGCGCCGTCGGCCAAACCTGCGAAAGACAAGCCGACGTTCCGAAAGTAATCAAGGCGATGCTGGCCGAAAAGAAGCCTTGTGTGGTTGACTTTAGAATCGAACGGGAAGAAAATGTCTGGCCGATGGTAGCAGCCGGAAAAAGCCTCAATGAAATGGACGGGCTTGACATATTGGAAAGGTTAATCTGAATTTTACCGCCGAGGTCGCAAAGGACGCAGAGATTCTTGATATATCATTATGTACAACTTGTGGTTTTTCTTTCCTTCTATTCTGGTCTTGCTCGGCGCTCTCTGCGGTCTCTGCGGTTAATCATTCTTTATTGAGCTTGGAAAGCGGTTTGAAAAATGAAGCATATAATAAGTGCATTAGTTGAAAACAAGCCCGGAGTTCTGGCCCATGTTGCCGGTATGTTTGCCGCACGGGCCTTTAATATCGATTCGCTTGTTGTTGGCAGAACAGAGGACCCCAAGTTGAGCCGAATGACGATTGTCGTTGTCGGTGATGACAGGGTTGTTGAGCAGGTCCGAAAACAGTTGGCCAAGGTCGTTCCTGTTGTGAAGGTCCAGGATTTTGCCGGTGAGCCGTTGGTTGCCCGCGATTTGATGCTTATCAGCATCTCGGCGCCGCCGGAAAAACGGCCCGAAATCCTGTCCTTAATAGAAATGTTCAAGGGTAAAGTTGTGGACCTTGGCCAAAAGTTTATTATGGTCGAAGTCAGCGGGCCTGAGGCCAAGACAGAGGGCTTCATAAATGCCTGCAAGCCTTATGGCATTAAGAACGTCGCCAGGACCGGAACAATCGCAATGCCCCGAGCGGCAAAAACAGAGCCATAGCTCATACTGTGTCGGTTTTTGCACAA
>DUZJ01000137.1 GCA_013349615.1 Planctomycetota bacterium
AAAAACAAACCCAATTCAAACCCAATACAAACCCAATCAAACCCAATTAAAGCCAATAAAATGCCAAAACAAACCCAATTCAAACCCAAACAAACCCAATCTGTAGTGAGCTTGCCTGCCCTGAGTGTAGTCGAACGGTCGAACCCATTTCAAAGGCAAAAAATGCGGATGCGTTTGACGATTAACGGCTGGTGTAAGTCGTTTGGTTACTTAAGGAGTTTTTGCGCGGACAAGATACGAAAGGCCATCTATCTTAACGGCCAATCAAAACACTGTACTAAAATACCTCATCGTAGTGGAGTATGAAATATGCGGGCCAAGTGCGAACATCGTATCAGCTCAAAAAGCAAGCATCGATTTGAGCCTGGCCATCGGAAATCTTCTTCCGGGGCAGTCGGTTACGCGGGCTCCCGGGGTGCTGCCATGACCATAGATACGGCTTTTCGGAATCCTGTAACGGTTTTGAAGAAAACGGACCAGTTTCACGAGAGACTGCATCTGTCCTGCGGTAGGCGATGTGTTGTTGAAATTACCCACAAGGCAAATCCCGACTGCTTTTTCGTTTGCCCAGTTGTTAGGGGTCTTACAATGGGCTCCGGTAAGCTGCCCTCGCCAGCGGAATGTAACCTCAACCTGGCCGTCACCGCTGTTGGTACCATTACCTATAACGAAATCGTATCCGACTCCTTCCCAGTGGTTGCCTTCTTTGTGCCATTTGTCAAATATAGCTGCATTCCCGTTCTTCGTTCCCGAGTGATGTATCACGACAGCGGCCCATCGTTTTTCAAGCCTTGTTGGTGTCACCCAATCTCTGGGGACATTTCTATCGGCATTACTTGAGGTCAGGTTCTGATTTATAAGCGTAGGCTGAACAATCTTGAGTTCCGAATTAGGGTTATATACAATCTGGGGTGTCGGCTCGTCATTGTATGCACAGCCGCTCAAAACAAATAAACAACCGCCAAAAACAATTAATCTTCTGAATATCATTCCATTACTCCGATAGTCCGTTATGGAGCCTGTTCTTGATATGGTTCTTAAAGACTCTGACGCGGATTATGTTTGTGTTTAGTTCTCGCCCTTTGCCGGATTAGACTTTTCTTTATATTTGGTCATACACACGCTGTTACCGCGCTCGTTGAACTCGACCGTATCCATGTATGAGCGCATAAGAAACAATCCTCGGCCCTCGGGCTTGTAAAGATTTTCACCATATCGCGGGTCCGGCACAGATTCAGGGTCAAATCCCTCGCCTTCGTCCGTCACAGAAACTTCAATTTTGTCCGGGGCGACCGAATAGTCAATTTTTACCTCTTTGGCAGAATCCATTTTATTACCGTGCCTGACCGCATTGATAAAAGCCTCCTCTAAAGCCAGATGCACCGCAAAAATATCTTCCCCGCCGAAGTTGTTAGCTTCCAGCTTGGATAGAATCCGCCCGCACACCGGTCCAATAGCAGTTGGCTTGCTTTGGATAACCATTGAACTACTGCCTGGTGTTTCTGATACCATAAACTTACACCTTTCCGGCCCCCTCATGTAAACCGAAGCTATTGTTCAAATTACTTGTGTCAGGCTCCAATCAAAGACCAATCTTTGGCTCTAATCTGCGGCAGGCAGACTGTCGGTTGCACTTTTAACATCTTCGTATATATCGAAAATCTTGTTCAGACGCGTTATCTTAAAAATTTCATATATCCTTGGGCTTATATTACAAAGTCTTAATTGGCCGTCCTGCTCATAAACCTTTTTGCTGATTCTCAACAAAAGCCCCAGGACGGTGGACGACAAAAACCGGACATTGCAAAAATCCAAAATCAGTTTTATCCGCTTCGCTTCCTCAACCACAGGCATAATGGACCCTTGAAGTGCCTGAACATCCATCTCTTCGAGGATTTTCTCATCGACAAAAGTGACTATCGTTGCATTATCAGCATACTCGACACTTATTCTTGGCTTAATCGAAGCCATAGCAGCCTCCCGGCAAAAATCTAAACCTGCGCCGAAATCCTATGTTAGAACTCCACAGATGTCAAGGTTTTTACACACTTTGAAAAATTTTTAGCTTTTTTTCTCATTTTATGCATTTTAGGGGGGAAAATTCCTGTAATTTGAGGTACTTAGTTAAACCTGATTGAGCAAACGTGTGGAGAAAAGTTCAGTGTTCGTGCTGGGCAGGTCCACGAAAAAGCAAAGATGTCAAATCCAATCGAAATATTGAAAATGCACAGACTTCAGGTGCACAAGTCATAGCTTTCCTTGTGCTCTTATGCTCTTGTGCTCCGGAGCACTTATCAAATGCATATTAGCGAATTTCAACGCATAATCGCCAAAAAATACAAAAAGAGAGACCAACAAAGGGGAACCCCAGCCACGTTTATGTGGTTTATCGAGGAGGTTGGAGAGCTTGCCACCGCCCTGGCGGGAAGTGACCAGGAAAATAAAGAAGAAGAATTTGCCGATGTATTCGCCTGGCTCTGCACACTGGCAAACATAACCGATGTGGATTTGGAAAAGGCTTGCGATAAGTACACCGGCGACAGCGTCGAAGGCTTCAAACCCAAATAGGAGATAGATTAGTGTTTCTATGCACTAAGCTATATACACTATTGTTGTCCTCCGCCCCCTGTTTCTCCGTCGCCGACTTCGTCCGGATGCTGAATACCCGTACCTGCATTGGCCACTGACAGCGCTCGGAAGAAACACCATCCTAAGCCGCCTATGATGATTAGAAAAACCACCGCAAGGATTATGTACGAAACTCCGCTCAGCTTGTCCCTAATAGGCACTGTCTCTTCACTGAGCGGCACGCCCGCCTTCAGGCCAAGCAGTATTACCGCGACAAACGCGCTCACGTCCATCGTTGCTAATATCCCCGCCCATCGCGCAAACCACGATGTTTGACTGCCGGATGTATTATGCTTATCCACGAGATAATTGCTCAGCACCATAGCAATAATCCCGACCGCCAGCAATAACCAGAACAGCGGACTCACCAGCTCACTCTCAGCCGCTTCCGGGATTGATGACCTGAGCAAAATAAGCACTAAACCGGCTGCCGGAATCAATGCCAGTAAAAATGACAGCACACCACCGCCCCGGCCCTTGGTGCCCAAATCCGCCTCTTCACGCTCCGGCAGCTCAACATCACCTCGACCTCTGACCAAACTGAAAATTAGCGCAAAAACAGGTACAAGCGCCACAATTCCCAGCCCAACGCAGTTTGGTAATATCCACTCGCCTTCCGGAGTCCTCAAAAAACCGCTTTCGCTGCTAATATCATCAAAAAGCTGCCAGAAGAAAAGCGTACCGAGCAATATTGGAATCACCAACCGAATCAGATAATCCCACCATCTGCCCAACTGCCAGTCGCTGTGGCTGTTGGCGTGACGCCTCAATGTCCCTATCCGCCACAGCCAGCCGAGAACAATACATTCCAACAAACCCATAAACGCTATGCCCCATGTCCCGTTCACAAATCCGTCAATAGTACCAAGCCAGTTGAAACCCGCCTTCGTCACAAACAACAAACCGAAAGTAAAGCCAACCACGGTCAGTAATGGAAGAACAATGTTCCTCCGCCATCCCGTCTTGTCAACAATACTCGCAAGAATGGATTCGGTCATCGAAAACCCCGAGTCAAGGCCCAGCGTAACAAGTGCAAAGAAGAAAATAAAGCTGAACCACGCTGAATATGGAAGCTGCGCCAACGCATAAGGAAACGCCACAAAAGCAAGAGAAGGTCCCGACTCGGCCACCGTCTCCACTGTTACAGCATTATCCATTTGCTGAGTCACGAATGCCATCCCACCCAACGTAGCGAAAACCGCCAGGCCCGCAACAAAACTCGTCGCAAAATCAGCTATGCTGATAATAGCGGCATTGTTATTCAAATCGCTTTTCCGGTGCAGGAAGCTCGAGTAAGTTATCATAATGCCGTAAGCAAGACTCAACGAAAAGAACACCTGCCCGAACGCGTAACGCCATGTAATAGGTTTGTAAAGCTCCGACCACACCGGATCCAGGTAATAAGCCAGCCCCTGCATACTGCCCTCAAGCGTCAGACCGCGCACTGCAAGGATAAGCAGCATCAGCCACGGAAGCGGAACGGTCAGCCAAACAATTTTGCCGACCAAACGAACCCCTTTGAATATACAAAAGTACATCGCCACCCACGTAATCACCAGAGGCAGTACAATGTTCCACCGGATAGACCCAAGGTAAAAACGCGCTTCCTCGATGTCAATCTTCCCCAGATATGTCTCGTTAAAGAATTGCTTGGCGTTCTCGACGCCTTCAATCCCCTTACCCGCCCATGGCAAATCACCACCGTTAAAAATGCCGACAATGCTGTACCATAGAAAACTGACGCAATATGCAAGAATAACCGGATAATAGGTAACAATAACGAAGGCTAAAATAATCCCCCACCAGCCGACAATCTCAAAACGCTTGTGACCCCGCTTGAAAGCATCAGGAGCGGCTCGCTGTGTATAATGGCCGATACTGAACTCAAGAATCATCAGAGGAATACCGACCACAACCAGGGCAATGATGTAGGGTATCAAAAACGCCCCACCCCCGTAGCTGTAAAGTTTATACGGAAAACCCCACAGATTACCCAAACCTACGGCTGAACCAACCGCCGCAAGTACAAATCCGCCTCGCGTTCCCCAGCTTTCCCTTTGCTCTTCCAGAAGCTCAGGTTTCATATTTCGTATTTCGCAGTCCTTTTGCTCTTGTGCTCTAATGCGCTTACGCTTCTTTCTTTCTCTGTTGTTGTACCCTTATCTTTTATTCCAAGCAAGGCAAGCGTATCACGCTCAATGATGCTTTGAATGTTACCTCGAGGAACCGTCGGCAAATTCGTATCAGCCAAACGCATATTAAAACCAAGCAGTGCCTCTATGCACTCTCCCGCGCTGCTGCTTGGGAATCCGCTGCCGAACAGCAGCTTATCCATCACTCCTCGCTCGTATGCCGCCACCACCATATTATAAACCTGCCAGACATTGTTTGGCCGTATCGTCAAATCCGCATATACATTTTCATGTTTCGCCACCATTGACAACGTCTGCTCAACAAATGGCATTCCCATAGTCCCGATAACAATTTTCAAGCTCGCAAAGCTCCTGGCAATCTCATCCAGAAGGAAAGGCTGAGCATATTCCAGAATGGCTTCACGCTCAAGGTCCGCCCCGCTGTTATGAAAGAAGACAGGCAGACAAAGTTCTTCAGCCGATTCGTAAAATTTCATCGCACTGCTGTGTGTCGGGTGAAAACCACATCGGCTGCAATACAGGACCGCGCCTTTCAGTCCTAATTTATCTGTTATAAATGTCAGATTTTTAACACTTGTGTTATCCTTGCTGGCTTCTACTACTGCAAAACCAATCATCTTTTCTGTGTGTCTGCCAACATATTCTGACAGTTTCTTATTGGCCTCTTCGCTCGATTCGGCGCCTCTTGCCAATACTATACAAGCATCCACTCTCTCTGCCGCCTCCAGATGCTCGGATGCCGCGACCTCGTCGTCGGCTGCAAAGTTTACATGTGTGTGACAGTCAACTATCATACCTCAGTCCCTTTAATCATTTAGCCGCCATCTCCAAAACGTCATTCCGAGTCCTTCGCTTCGCTCGAGGATAAACTCCGCGAAGAATCTGTCAATTCGAGTCCATCCTTCATTCGGCTCAGGGCAACAATTTTGAGATAGTTTCAAAGCCGCCATCCGTAGCGGCCCAAATAATCGCCGCTCATATTAGCCCCCCCATACACCAACGTCAAGTACAAACATCTTTCTTATTTACACCCGCTCCCGACAGATTTTTTAATAAAGTTTTTCGTAATATAAGGCCTCTTTCACTATCCTTACTATTGCGAGTCCATCTTACCGGGTCAGCTAAGGTTGTCACCTGACCTCATAAATATAGATTTTTTCGGACATTACTTCAAGTATTCCTTTAATTTCCCTTCGGAACTGAAAAAAACCCTGATTATCAACAAAATACCGAAAAGCTTTTCTTGACCTCCCAGCCCTGCAACGGTAATATTGTGCACGGTCGTTAGCCCAGCCAGCCGGCCCAAAAAGTTGGCTCTTGGGTCTATAGTCTTGGGTCTTGAATCTTGGGTCTTGAATATGGATTGTCCGGTTTGCAAAAACGCGATGATTACACTTGAACTTCAGGAGGTTGAAATCGACCTCTGCACAGACTGCGGCGGTATCTGGCTCGACGCCGGTGAGCTCGAAATGCTGCTCGGCGAGCCGGAAAAGGCCTCGCAACTGCTCAATTCTTTCAAAACCGACCATACGTCCACCGAAAAACCAAGAAAATGCCCAATATGCCTGAAAAAAATGAAAAAAATCATCATCGGCTCCTCGAAACCCGTCCTGCTAATAGACAAATGCCGTAAAGACGACGGCCTGTGGTTCGACAAGGGCGAACTGCAGGACATCTTCGACAGGGCCCAGTTGGACAAAGACAATAAAATTCAAAAATTGTTGGCAGATATGTTCGGCCAGGAACACAATACCGACAAACAATAACGTAAATTAAAAAGGAGACAAAGCCATGGATTTCAGCCCAATACTTGCGATCGGCAAACTCAGCATAATACTCGCGCTTGTTGGCGTCGTTATTCTCGTCGTCGCACTCGTACTAAAGAAACGCTCGTCATAGAACAACAAAACAACAAAAACTCAACTAACGAAAGGGGGACAGTATGACTGCGCTTATTATTATCGCAGTGGCGCTGGGCCTGCTCATTATTTTTGTTCTTTTTGTAATTGGCATCTACAATGCCTTGATTCGCCTTCGCAATCAGGTCAACAATGCCTGGTCGCAGATTGATGTCCAGCTCAAGCGCCGCCACGACCTGATTCCCAATCTCGTCGAAACCGCAAAGGGCTATATGAAGCACGAGCGCGGGACCTTCGAGGCCATAACAAAGGCGCGAAGCCAGGCTATGGGGGCGAAGTCCGTCTCTGAAGCCTCGAAAGCCGAAGGCGCCCTCGGCGAAGCCCTCAGTAAGTTTATGCTTGTCGTCGAGAACTATCCCGACCTGAAAGCAAACCAAAACTTTCTCGCGGTCCAGGAAGAGCTGACCGGCACCGAAAACAAAATCTCTTTCTCAAGGCAGAGCTACAACGACCAGGTCTTGTTCTTTAACAACAAGATTCAGATGTTTCCTTCCAACATCATTGCAAATATGTTCAATTTCACCAAGCGTGATTTCTTTGAGATTGAAGTGGCCGCCGAACGCGAAGTGCCAAAAGTGAGTTTTACTTAAAACTGAGGCACAGTAAAACGTCCCGCTGGAAAGAATTCAGTTGTCAGTTCGTGGTAATTGGTCGCTGAACAAGAGCGGACTTTTCATTGAATATTGACTATTGATTATTGAAAAAACCTAAATAGTCAATATTCAATAGCAAATAGTAAATGACAATGTGGGAACTGATTAGAGTCAACAAAAGAAACTCTGTCCTGCTGCTGGTGGCAATGGCTATATGCCTGATACTGCTGGGCTTCATCATCGGCCTGGGCTTCTTTGGTCCTGAAGGTGGCTTTTTCGGCCTGATTATCGCCACGGCAATCTGGCTCATTCTTACCGCTGTCAGCTTCTCAGGCGGTGACCAAATCCTTTTAGCAGCGAGCAGAGCCAAACTCGTCACCCACGATGTTCATCCGCAGCTATTCAACGTCGTAGAGGAAATGAAAATCGCTGCCGCCCTGCCGGCAATGCCTAAAATTTACATCATCAACGACCCCGCCCCCAATGCCTTCGCGACCGGCAGAAAACCGGAAACCGCCTCCGTCGCTGTTACCGCAGGCCTTTTGGCCCGGCTAAACCGCGATGAGCTCCAGGGCGTCATCGCACACGAGATGAGCCATATCCTCCATCGTGACATCCTTTTCGTTACGCTGGCCGGAATAATGCTCGGCTCAATCGTCCTGCTATCACAGGTCTTTCTACGCGGAATGTTCTACAGTTCAATGAGTGGCCGTGGCAGAAGGACTTCTTCCGGCGGAAAAGGAGGCGGCCAGGCCCAGCTTGTTCTGATGATAATCGCAATAGTTGCTGCAATTCTCGCTCCCATAATGGCGTACCTGTTGTATTTTGCACTTTCGAGAAGACGTGAGTATCTGGCCGATGCCGGTGCCGCCCGCCTGACTCGTTATCCGGAAGGCCTCGCGAGCGCTCTGGAAAAAATCGCAAATGACCGATCGCCGCAATTAGCCTCTGTCAACAAAGTTACCGCCCCAATGTACATCGCCAATCCCTTCAAAAAGAAAAAGGGAATGAAATTGTCCGACCTGACCAGCACACATCCGCCCATTTCCGAGCGGATACGAATTCTCCGGAATATGACCCACGGCGCGTCTTTCAAAGACTACTCAGACTCTTTCAGCGCCGTAACAAAGACCAAAACGGTCGTCCCCCCTACCGCCCTTACTAAAGAGGACATCGCCCTGCGCCAGGCCGGTGCGGAAACCGGAAAAAAGGAACGCCTCGAAACTCAGATGCGGCAGGTCGGCGACATTATGCGAAGGGTCAACCAGTTCGTATTTTTAACCTGCCTCTGCGGCCTGAAGCTCAAAATCCCACCAAACTACAAGGCCGATAAAGTCAAATGCCCACGCTGCAAAAGGACCTTGGACTTACCCAAGAAATAAAACTGTTACTGCAAGTCTGCCTGAGGGCCGCATCTGGCGGAAAGCAACCACAAAAATCGCGGGAAAAACTGAATATATCAAATAATTCCCTTGCTTTTCAGGCCCTAATTTGATATAAATAAATATCGGTTCAATACTTAAGAGGAGCCCTTTTGCTATTGTGGCGCTTCTTTTCGGACCAGTTTTTTCAGGAGATATGGGGCGATAAACCTATTCTCAGCCTGATCTTCATCGAACGGCCCTTATTCTAAATACAAAACATATTCTCAGGAGGATGGAAAAAGATGAAAACGTTTGTTCATCTCTTGACCGCGGTTCTTCCACTCGTCTTGCTGTCTGCTCAACCGGCCTTAGCACAGACAGGCTCATTACAGGTTACAATCTCTCCTCAGGCGGCCATAGATGCCGGAGCACAATGGCGGGTCGATGGCGGCGCCTGGCGAGACAGTGACTATACAGAGCCCAATCTTGTCGTTGGCTCCTACACGGTCGAGTATAGCGTAATAGCTAACTGGAATGAGCCGAATAGCCAGACGGTCCAGATTAACGATGCTCAGACAACCACAACCTTGGGAACTTATGTCCGGCAGACAGGCTCATTACAGGTTACAATCTCTCCTCAGGAAGCCATAGATGCCGGAGCACAGTGGCGGGTCGATGACGGCATCTGGCAAGACAGTGGCTACACAGAGCCCAATCTGGCCGTAGGCTCCTACACGGTCGAGTATAGCGTAATAGCCGGCTGGAATGAGCCGAATAGCCAGACGGTCCAGATTAATGATGCTCAAACGACAAACACCTTGGGAACTTATATCCGGCAGACAGGCTCATTACAGGTT
>DUZJ01000155.1 GCA_013349615.1 Planctomycetota bacterium
ATACGCTATTGGCCCATTTACAAGCATCCGCAGGCCGCCGAAAGTTGCAATTCTGTCTTTCGTCTTCACATCGTCTGCATTAAGCTCTTTTGGGCCTCGGCCGGGCCCGGTCACCAGCACATCTTTTGTCAGTAGGGTGTATGCTCCGCCGGCGCTGGGGAACTCTCCCTGGAACCGTCCGTCCGCACGTGCAAACATCGCTGGGCCTGTTCGACCCGTCGGGACGTACAGCCGCTCATCAGAAGCCAGCATATAACCCTGTGGTGAAATATTCACATTCTGTTTCCACAGCACCGTTCCGTCTTCAGCGCTAAGTGCAATTAAATATGTTCCCTGGATTGGAAACAGTCCTGCCGCGAAATACACTTTTCCTTCTTCTACCACTAAGCCGGTTCGCACCGGCCACGTCGATATCATTCGCCCGTTACCTGGTACCATACGGTTTTGCTCGGCCACTCTATACTTCCATACGGGTGAGCCATCATCAGTGGAAAGGCAATAAACGCAACCGTCGTCGCAGCCGACGTACACTTTGCCGGCGCTGACGGTTGGTGCCAGTCGCACAGGCCCTTCTGTGAAGAATGTCCATCGCAACTGCCCCGTCATCGCATCGATGGCGTACACCTTGTCATCGGCCGACGAGCCAAAGTATACGGTATCACCTACACCAACCGCGCCAAACGCCTTATCATAAGTTACCGTTGGTCTTAGATTGTAATGACGGTGGAAGAAATCCTGCTTTGCAGGCCCGGGCCAGGCAGGACTTGGTGGGTGTGTTGCTTTGAACACCCATAATTCTTGCAACGGTAGTTCAAGTCGCTCACCCGCAACACAGCTTCTACGATTGTCTCCCCCGAAAGTGGGCCAATCCTCAGCCGAAACGGTTCGACTTAGCTCACCGAAGTCCGGTCCGCAGAGGAAAAAAACCACAGAGAAAAAAGCGAATGCAATATGTCTGTTCACCCCGTTAGAAATCTGCGCTTTTTGAATCATCTTATCACCCATAATAAAATTTCTAACGGGGTTCATCTTCTTTTAGCCCTGGCGAGAATTGCAATACCGAAGACCAAAACCAGCGCACATAATCCAACGAGGACAAATATTGCGTTGCGGAGCGGCGAGCTTACCTCAGCTAACGGGGCAGGCTCTAAAATCTGCTCCACAGGGTCAGACCTGGAATTGGAAGTTTCTTCAACTTCGTTTGGTGAATTCTCCCCGTTAGAAATCTGCGCTTTTTGAATCATCTTATCGGTCATAATAGAATTTCTAACGGGGTTCTCCTGTGGAGTCCGTACGGACTGTTGGATTTCCATAGTGGAATTAGGTTCAATCGCAATTTCCTGGTATCCAAGAGGCACACCCGGATAGGAATAAGAACCCCTTCTTATTATCATGCTCATCTCCATCTTTATCATTGGGTTTTCGGGGTCAAAGCCTAAATTCTCTGCCACTTTGGCTTGCATTTTATCGGTCCACCGGGCCGGCAGCATCGTCCCCTGAAGCCATCTGTGGTCAAGTCCACATTCACAGTCGGCTCCGATTACGAAAAGGACATTGGCAAGATTGTCTTCGGTTATTTCTTCACCCTTAAACAGAGGCCCAATCCAGCGTGCTCTGCCGTAGATTACCGCCGCGTGCGGCT
The DNA here is from genome assembly GCA_013349615.1 of Planctomycetota bacterium. Classification (GTDB taxonomy): domain Bacteria; phylum Planctomycetota; class Phycisphaerae; order Sedimentisphaerales; family Anaerobacaceae; genus CS2-K091. Next base: position 1,643 of record DUZJ01000155.1, read on the forward strand.
CACTTACCTCTTCACTATCCAGTCCCAAACTCCAAAGTAGGATTTTTTCACGCTTAACAGATTTCAAGTCCATCACAACAAGCACGGGCGGATGTGTGATAGGTTTCGGCAGCATATCCATCTGTGAGCTTATTAGCTCAATAACGTCGGAGGCGGCCTCCTTTGCTTTTTTGTTTTCCTGGTCGTCTGGCCCTTCAATCAACAATACCACACCGTAGGTTTCAATAACCTGCTTTAGAATTTCCTCACGCTTTGGAGACGACAGAATATCTTCAAAGGCCGACCGCAGCGTTTCTTCAAAAGGACGGTCACTTTCGGTAACGGTGACAGGAAGCGACTGCCCATCGGGTGATACCAGTACCGCTGCGGGCAGCGATTTTGCCTGCTGCAAATCAAGGAGCTTCATTGCCGGATGGTCTTTTTGTTGGTCGGTATTGATTATTTCAAACTTGATGTTGCTGTTCACAAGCCCGGCGTATGATATTTGCTTGAAGGCCGAAACAATATCGCCGTTGGTCTCATCACATATATAGCCGAAGAGATGATACTGCTCAATGCGCAGGTCAACGAAGCCAACCTCATGGACGGTATATCTACAGGCAGTTACCGGCTCACTTTGTAAATAACCAAGCAGACAAGCAAAAACCAATAAACGTAAAATCGTTGCCTTGCCGCACCTTCTCACCCCAGCTAATCTGAATAGTTTAATCACTGCAAACTCTGTTCCTTGCTCTCAAAAAAGAAGTTAGATGTTAGTCCTTGGGACTCCTTGTGGAGAAGTCAGATGGTCTGTCTTCTGTTCTCTGTCCTCTGTTCTCTGTCTTCTGCGGTTCAGCGCCAGTTGTCCCTGGGTCTTTTCCACACCCGGTCGACGTGGCCGTCAAGAAAAGTTACATTGACGCCGCCTTCTAAATTCCCAGCTTTGCGCCCATGTGGGAAAGGCGCCTTCTTACGGAAGAAATCGCTCAGGACCCAGCGTTCGCTAAGCGGCGCCTTAGGAATGGGATGCTGGTCGTCATAGGCTTCGGCCAGCCATTGGATATCGTCTAATAATAACTGCCGAGGGTAGAAAAACTTCGGGTCGCGCCAGGTCAAGCCGCTTGCTTCCATCTTGTTCGCCGAGAAGCTCCAGTAGATGTAAGTAATGTTTCCAATTTGGCGGTTCTCGGGTGTGTCAATTACCGAATCGATTCCTCCCGTGGGTACATAATCGTCCGGATTCTGGGCGAACGCTTCCATATATCCGGCCTGGGGGCAATAGAAAGCGTTGGTAAGCACGCCATTTTCGTACGCATGAAGCTTGTCCAGTAAGTCCGGATGTGGATTGTGCTCTGTCGGCTCCAGCGGGTAGCAGCCCTCGTAGTCATCTTGCGCATACATTATCAAAGCAAGGTTGACCTGCCTGAGATTGCTGGCGCAAGTTGTTTGATAAGCTCGAAACCTGGCCACCTGCAGCACAGGCATCAATATCGCCATCAATAAGCTGATGATAGCGATGACCACCAATAACTCTATAAGGGTAAAAGCGGTTCTCGTCCGGTTTCTTTTTCGCATTTAATATGTTTTCCTATTGGCTTTTTTTACACTTTACCTATCGTCCTTATGAAATTCGACCCAAATCCCGTAGTTGACTCCTTCACTACCGACAGGCTTCGGCTTATGAATATAACACTTATTTGTGCCTAGGTCAATCATAATCTGACGCAATTCGTTTGCCGTTTTGTTAACGTCGTAATTCATCTTTTTACCCTGTTTTGCCCGTATCTTTTTCGCTGTTTCGACAGGCAGGTTTTCAGAGAAACCACGTCCTATGTAAGCCACAGCCCCGGGTTTGAGAACGCGATAGATTTCGCCAAATGCCCGCGCCTTGTCTTTCCAAAAATGGAAAGAGCCACGGGAAACAATGATGTCCGCATAGTTATCACGAAAGCCAAGCGCGCAGGCGTCAGTGAATATGGCGCTTACTCGGTGCCCAAAGCCGTGTTCTTCGGCGCTCTTATAGAAGTATGGAAAAAAATGTGGATTGATATCGGCATTGACCCAATGAAGCTGCGTACGTTTGCATAATTCGATAATCAGTGTGCCCGGCCCGCTTCCCACGTCAATCCCGATACCGGTTTTTTTGTCCAGGTCAAAATCTGCCACAATTTGCTCCGCCAACGGGGCATATACCGGCGCCAGAGTCCCTCGGCTGGCTTTTATCATTCCAAGAGCGCTTTGCTCGGTATATCTCCCAACCGAAGGTGACACCGGGGGTGTACTGCTAAGGCAGCATCCCCCACTAAAAAACAGTGTCAAAGCAGTCAGATAAAATCGCCGTGATAACTGTGTACTGTCACAAAGAACCATAAGTACCTTTCACTTCTCCCGACGACCGTGCTGCGAAGCTTTCTGCCGAGAGGCATCCTGTGGATTGCGAAAGTAAGGAGCGGGGCTCAGCCGCTCGTACCGAAGCACATAACCTTTCCGTCTTCAAGAGTTACTATTATACGACCATTTGCGTCCACGGCCAGGCCCCACAGAACCGGGGGTGATGGCACCGGCCGGGTCCAGAGCACCTTGCCGTTTTTAAGATTCAAAACGACAATTTTCGATTTCTCGCCAATTACTACAGCATTGCTGCATACTGCAAGGGCGACGCTTTCGCTGCATTCGTAGCTCCACAGCGGTTTGTCCTTAATGCCGAGCTTTCTGAAGTCAAGGTTGAAACGATTGCCTGGATTTGCCATGCGTTGGCGTAATAACTGCCGGTTTATCTGATTGAAGCAGAGGACTTTCTTGTTGTTCTGGTGGCTTACCCAAACGATGTCTCGACCGCGGCTCGATGCGAGGAAAACCTTGTTAAAGGCAGTACCATCGAAAACGTCGTACTTCGGGTGAGCATAGAAGGGTTTGCCGCAGGCCGCGACTTGGTCACCGAGCAGAGAAAGCTCCCAGCCGCGAGGGCTTTGTGATGCGCAGTTGGCCAGTGGCTTCGGGTCGTTAAGGCATTTCCCATCGGAGATGTCATAGACGGCCGGTGACAGGGAGGTGCCGCTCGCTAAGTAGAGCTTGCCGTCGTGGAGCAGCTGATGGCCCTGCACGCTCACTCCCGTGCGGGCGGCCACGTCAAGATGGCCCGACGTGTTGTTCTGCCATTTGATTGTGCCGGTTGCGGCATCGAGCGCATAGAGATAAGTGCCGTCATAGTTGACGATACCGGCAGCCACGTAGGCAATGCCGTCTTCGACCAGCACTCCACTCGCGGCCGGCCACGTGGATAGCAGTGAACCATAGACAGGTATCCTGCGCTCTACCGGAGCGGCACGAAACCGCCAGAGCAGTCGGCCCGTCCGCGCCTCGAAGGCATAGACCCACCCGTCGCCGGAGCCTACCAGCGCGCGGCCGTTCCAGATGGTCGGCGGAATACGGACCGTTCCACCAGTATAGGCTTTCCACCGCAGCTTGCCCGTTACTGCATCCAGCGCCCGCACGATGCCATCAGGACCGCTGATAAATACCAGGCCTCCAACCGTAACCGGGGCCGTCGGATGAGGAGCCCCAGTGGCAGGGGCCGTCTTCGGTGTAAACCGCCAGAGCAGCTTACTCCTGTCAGGGACGACCGCTTCTGTCGTTACACTACCGGTGTTGTCTGCGCGAAACGTGGGCCAATCAGCCGGCGATTCGTGCAGCTTTGCGACCTTTCTCAAATCCCCGGCGCCCTTTTCCAGACGTTGGGCCTCGGTCGCACGTGGGCTGAAGTTGAAGTTACCCGCCGGTCCCAGGCAGGTAATGCCATAAAGCGTGAGCTGGCAGTCACACACCGAAGGCCAGAAGTACAACAGGCCGTTAGCGATGGTTACGCCATCGTGACACGGGGGACGCATGGGCGAAATCCACTGTGGACGCCTGCTGGCAATGTCTAAACGCACCGAACCTCCCTGAGCACGGAAAAAGATGGCGTCGGCGGAGCCGGTCGGCCGAGTACAGGCACGACGACTTTTATTAATCTCCGCTAATACCCTGCCTGTAAGAGGGTCAAACTTTTTGCTTGGGTGCTTGTCAATTTGTCCGCTAATACCATAAAGCCCGTCGTCCCGCAGGACCAGCTGAAAGTTATTGTAAGCATTCTCCCAGAGAATACTGCCATCTTCAGCAGAGACAGCGAGCAGCTTGCCAACCTGCGGGCCGGCAAAATACAAGGCCCTGTCACTGCACGCCAGATAGCCTGTAGTTCGCCAGTTGGTGCGCCAATCCTGCCGATTCAGATATGTCCCGAGTGACTCGAACAGTTTGAGCGCATTGTCCGGTGTCTTCCGCCAGACTGCATTACCTGTTTTTGCATCCAGACAGGTCAGGTATGAGCCAAATCGGAAGATGTAGATTCGCCCGTTTTTCATACACATAGCCCGGCTGTCAACTTTTCTCTCCTCCCGATAGTTCCACAGGACCTTTTTGGTTTTAACATCGATAGCAAGAAAGTTCCTCCCAAATCCCCATGGATGGGTAACATACGCCTTCTCGCTGTCCTTGATGCCGTCGGGCTGATTGAAGCCCTTTGATATCGGATTCCAGGGCCAGCCGTGTTTTTCCCGCCGCCACCGCTTTGTCGGGTCTCTTTGCTCCTGCTCTCCCATAAGCGCATAGAGCACACCATCCTCCAACGCCATCCACTTCCAGAACGTTCCGCCGGCGACTTGTACCGGAGGGATTATCTCGTCCTTCAACCGCCCGGTTGCGGTGTCGATGAGCGCACACGACTTGTCGTCACCAACGTACAGTGTCGTGGGCGTTGCTATCATTGTATTGCGGTGAATCATAACGCCCTCAGCCAGGTTGCGCTTCCAGAGTATTGTGCCGTTGTAACCGTTGAACGCCACGAGCTTATTGAGGAAAGGCTCTTCTCGTGTCTTGAATGCTAAGTGCCCGAATGCCTTGAACGCACGGCCCGCCGAGGCGACGGCCACTTGAGGCATCGGTGCATAGCGAGGAGAGCCGAGAAACTGCGTCAGGTAAGGTGCCAGTATAACTCGGTCTTCCGATTGAGGATTGTTGTCGGCGCCGTGGTATGGATGGCTCCAGTCATCTATTCCCTCAGGAAACGGCTTGGTCAGTACTTTTCCTCCCAGTAACGCTTTTCCCTCCGGACGAAGGACCCGCAGCGCTTCCGCCTTGGAAATCCCAACTTCGTCACCTATAGCGACAAGCGCGTCGGCGATATTATCTGCGAGATATAATCTGGCCGGCTTGCCCTGTTCGACAAAGATACGTGTCCCATAGAGCCCGGCAGCATCAACTGCCTTGCGGGCAGCTTCCACGTCTTCCGCCCGCGCTAATTGGACATATATCAGCAGCTCACTTTGACGTGCGAGTTTTAGAGCAAGCTCGCACTTCGTATCGCCCGGCACTACACAGATTCCACGTGTGACGCCGATTTTGTCCAGAATGGATTCGGTTTGCGCCACGCAGACAATTGGCTTCAGACATATCATACACGCAGTTACAATTGATAAATATATTGTAATTTTCTTCATTTTTATCCCTTTCGTTATTGTCAAAGCTATGTTTGAAAGCGAATAGTAGTTATTCCGAAGGCCTTTATAGGTGTTGTGATTGTATGTTCCGTAAAACTCGCTTTTCCTTCATTTTCTTCCACCAGGTTCGTTCGGTACGCCTGTTTAATGGTCAGATGAGGAAGTGTCAGCGTGGCTGTAACATCTTTGCCCTCGGTTTCGATAAGACGAACGATTATTCCGTCTCCGTCCTCAGCACGCTTTACCGTTAGTAGAAATACATTTTGTTTATCTACCTGACAAAAGCTCATTTTTCTGTCAAGCGTACCTTCCCTTTTGCCGTTTACTTGCACGCCGATGAGCGGGTTACATATCGCCCAGCCAAAATCGCGGCAGCGTCCCTCTTTCCATCCACTCTGATGCGTCCTTATCGAATAGCGGAACAGCATGTCACCTTGTTGGACCGGCTGAAAGTTAGTGCGGAAGTTGCTGTCCAAAACAAAAGAGTATATGTAGCCCTTGGTAAGTTGGGCCTGCTTGACAAATTCACGCCCGAAACCGGGCGGCGTCACGCCGTGATGGGCCTGCGAAACGTAACAAGGCCACAGTCCACCGAACTCTAAGAGGTGTGAGTCGACGCAAGACAATGTTACGCCAATCTTTTCGTCGCAGACATCTGCCCAGTGCTGCACCGCGTAGTAGTTGGAATTGGAGCCGGGGAATTGGTCACGCAGAGGCTTGATGACTGAGTTAGAACCTTCGAACCGGAAATTAGGATTGTTAATTTTGAATGGGAAGGCAAAATAAATCTCCAGAAGAGGCGTGGAATCCTTCAAAATCCGATTGGCAAAATCAATTCGCTTAATCTTGTCATACAGGATAATCTCCTGGGCAAGCTGTGGGCAGCCGGCGCCCTGGCTGGACACTACAAGACTTCCGTAGACAGGGCCGCTTTGTCCCTTTCGAATTTTCGCTTTCTTTGGACTTTCTTTTTTACCGCCTTGTACCCAACGTGCCACGAGCTGATTCAGTTTGTGTGGCGCCCGCTTATCGACAAGCTCTCGCGAAAGTTCCTTGTCGTAGATGCTTTCTATAGCACCAGTTTGGGAATCGAGCGTGACCTTGAAAAAACGGTTTTCCAGGCTGCTTTCACCTACTGCAACACTACTTGAAAAGCGAGCAGCCTTCTTTTTGGCTTTAAGCCGATAAGTCTTGTAGCCGAAGGAAGGAACACCTTCTGCTGCGAAAACCAGCTCAAAAAGCTCCTTGCTCTCAAATTGCCCTCTGCCATACCGATGGGCTGCGTACGGAACAGGAGCCTGTGGGCTATCCAGTTCAACAATCTGATAGGGTACTTTTTGTCCTGTGTCCTCATCGATGAGTTCGAATGCCTCTTTTACATCAAAACGTGATACTCGCACCACGTCCGTTCTTTGAAAAGAAAGCGGATTAAAGATAATAAGATGACGTCCCTGCTCCTTCAGTGCTATCTTATTGGCGATTCTATCGAGACTTCCGGACAAAATGGGTTTTGTAAGCCCGGCGGCCTTATAGGCATAGTGACTTTTCTCGTTCCAGGCCCAGTCTTGCAGTTTCCCTGCCGGGTAATCTTTGCCCCACGTATGCTCGTCGTAGAGCAATACATTATCATAAGCTTCACGGATTTTTTCGGCCGGGTACACATAATCACTGGCTAAAGATGCAGCAGTGGCAAACTTCTCTGCCGAGTGTAACCTGTCGTGAGTGATGCGATTTATGGATGTTTGCTTTGCAGTAGATATGGCGCCGACGACATAATCTGTATGAGGCAGCTCGCCCCGGAATGTACGAACATCCCCACATTGCTTCTCGAGCTCTTCAAAGAACATCGAGTTTGTCGCTACGATAAGTTTAGGGTATGCCCACCAACTGTTCCATTCCCTTGCAATATGACTTATCTTGACATCCGGAGGGTAGTTATCGACGCCGTTGTGTATGTAACGAGCAACATCAAACGGTGTACCTTGTTTCTCCATCGCTTCGAGCATGCCGGGAAGATTGTCCATTACATATTTATAAGTGTGAGGGCCTGTTACTGCCTTAAAGAATCCGTAACTGCCCTGGTAATATACGAGTACAGTTTTTCCGTCCGGCCCTTGCCAGCGGAATGCGTCAGGTCGGCCGTGCCGCAATATTGCCGATTCATCCCAGAACGTATGTATATCGCTTCTGCCCCACTCGAAATATGTCGGCAGGCCGGCAAAGAAATACTTCACGCCCGCCCCGGCAAGCACCGTCGGCAAACCCCAGCTCAAACCGGGAACATCGGTAATCGAACCTGTAAGAATCCGCCCACCTGTTGTTCGCTTCAATCGAAAC
>DUZJ01000118.1 GCA_013349615.1 Planctomycetota bacterium
CTCGGTCAAGGACTGACTGATGGCCTTGGCCACTCCGAAATCTATCACCTTGGGCACGGCTTGTTCGCCCTCGATGGATATCTGTACATTCGATGGCTTGATGTCACGGTGGATGATGCCCTTTTGGTGGGCGTGCTGGACTGCCTCGCAAACCGAAAGGATGAGCTTAAGACGCTCCTCAATGGTCAACTTATGGCGGTCGCAGTGTTCGGTGCTAGGGACGCCCTTGACATATTCCATTACGAAGTATGGCCGACCGGCATCAGTGGTTCCGGCATTGAAGACGTGGGCGATGTTCGGATGCTCTAACAGCGCCAGCGCCTGTCGTTCAGCCTCGAAGCGGGCGATGACCTGTTTTGTATCCATACCCGGCTTGATGACCTTCAGCGCCACTCGGCGTTTGACTGGTCTCTGCCGCTCAGCTAAGTAGACCACTCCGAAACCGCCTTCGCCTAAGATGCTGAGCAGTTTATAGGGGCCGATCTGGCCACCCAGTCCAATCGCTGAACCACCCATGCTGGCGGTGGGAATGGATTCTTCCTTATCTTGCCCCTTATCGTTTCTTTCTTCAGTTTTACTCATTAGCACTCCCCTTTTACGCCATTACAGTAACCAAGGTCTCTTCTCCTGTCAAACCAAAACAACATCCCAAGTGCAGACGAAACCCTCCATCCCGGGTTAACAAATTCCCACCAATTGGCTTGACGAACAAGCTGCTTTCTCTAAGTATCCCCGATAAAGATTTTTATTTACTTGCAAATCACTTATAATACGGATTGTTTCTGCGATTCTTATAATAAGAAGCCCGAATTATGAAGTCCGACTCGGAAAAACCGACCGATGCAGAACTTCTCGCCCGCTTCGCGGAGGGCGATGAAGCTGCATTCCGCGAGCTCGTAAATCGCTACAAAAACAGCCTTTACGCATTCTTAAAGCAGTTCTTAAACCACCAGGATTTGGTCGAAGACACCTTTCAGGAGACCTTCCTGCAGGTATTTACCAGCAGGGCCAGCTTCGATACCAGCCGGCCTCTGCGCCCCTGGCTGTTCACAATAGCCGCCAACAAGGCCAAAGACGCCCTTCGCAAACGCCAGCGAACAGCCGCAACCACTATTGGCACAATGGCGGACGCGGCGGAAATGTCCTTCGACGACGTCCTGAACTCCCTTACTGCTGATGAAACAATGCCTTATGAGGTTCTTCAAAAGAACGAAACCGCCGCTCGCGTAGGGCAGGTTATATCGGATATGCCGGAAAATCTTCGGGAAATTCTAATTTTAGCGTATTTTAACAAATTTTCTTATAAACAAATGGCCCATATCTTAAGTATACCTATTGGGACTGTTAAAAGCAGACTACATACAGCCGTTGGCCGCTTCGCAAAGGAGTGGAAAGCAGCCGCCGGGAGCGAAAAGAACTAAATGAGTCCGCTAAAAGACCAGCAAAAACAATTATTATTTGACTACTGCATAGGCTTAACATCAGAAGAGCAAACCGCCGACGCCGAGGCCCTGATAGCCTCCAACGAAGAGGCCGCCGAAATTCACTCAAAGCTAAAAGCCGCCCTTGCTCCACTTGACACGGTAGTGCCTGAGCCCTGCCCGGACGACCTCGCTGAACGCACCATTTTGCGACTTAACAACACCGCACGTACGAGTCAGCTTCGACTCCAGCAACTTCTTGCCGGCGAACAGGCCAGAAGCGTCGCCATCAAGACCCCGTTCTGGCGAAACATCGGCAAAATGGCAACGGCCGCAGCGGTCTTCCTAATCGCCCTCGGGGTTTTTCAATCCTCTTCAAACTTTGCCCGTCAACGCTATCGGCAGTACCAATGTCGCTCCCAACTGGGCGGCATCTATCGAGGCTTAAGCAATTACATGGCCGACTATGATGGCAAGCTGCCCGCTGTTGCAACTACAGCAGGCGCACCCTGGTGGAAGGTGGGCCGCCAAGGCCCGGAAAACTACTCCAATACCCGCCGCCTGTGGCTGTTGGTAAAAGGCGGTTACGTCGATATCGCTCTTTTTGACTGCCCCGGCAGACGTCCCAAAATAACAATTCGATTAACTCCCTCCCAAATTCAACAGTTCAATGATTTTCCGTACAGGGAACAAATCTCCTACAGCTTTAGAATATGCTGCCCAAAGCCTGCACAACGAGTTTCGCCCAGCCTGAAAGCCCTGATGTCGGATTTGAATACGCTTTTTGAGAAACTGCCCAGGGACTACTCCAGACCGCTTAGGATCAAGCTAAACAAGGACCTGTCAACCCTTAACAGCATCAATCACGACCGTCATGGCCAGAGCATCATGTTTGACGACGGCCGCGTCGACTTCTGTAAAAACCGCTGCCTCGGCGCCACAGAAGATGACCCGTTTACATTACAGAATACCGATACATACAACGGCACCGAATATCCCTCCTCCGAAACGGACAATCTTCTCGCACCATAATTGTCCGCTACTCGTATCGCGCAATCAGTCACATGGAGCTGTCCAGTCAAATCCCGGTCGGACAAACGCCCTTGCATCTGGAATTGCCGCCTCCGTTTTCCTGCGTAATCTATCAAGGTGCACAAGTATATCGAGGATGTCACCCTCCCGTTCAGGAAAATGTCTGCGCATCTGTCCCCATGCGGCTATCGAACGGTCTATTGAGATTAAAGCAATCTTCACTGAACCTTTCGCGTCTTCGGGAATTTCATCTAAACCTTCCGAACTTTCCTCCAAAGTGCCTGTGATAGCTCTTACGAGTTTGACGTATATGAAATACTGGTACCAGCGAATGACATCGACCGAGTCTTTGAGGCTGTTGGCTTCTTGAGCCGGATTGGAATTGGGTAAGTCAAGCCGTACTTGCAAGCCCAGGTCATCAGCCTTTTTCTCAAATAGCCCTTCTGCTGAATCGAACCAATTTTTTACCGTTTCGCTGTAGACCTTTGCCAAACGAGCGCATTCGTGGTCCTCGGCAAGGTTGCGGGTGGCTTCGTGCTCGTCTTTCTCTTGCTCGAAATCGAGAGAATCAAGGTCGATACCCTGCTCTTTTGCGGTTTCCTTTACCATTTCAAGAGTTACCTGAAAGACTTCGGATAATTTGTCCCAGAAGGCCTTGTTATTCATATCGCGGGATTGTGGGTCGTCGAAATGTTCTTCGCTCAATGCAAAGTTCATACAGCGGGAAGTGAACGCGCAACGTTCACACCACCGGTCACAGTAGTTATAGATACCCGGAATAAATTCCGGGTTTTCAGCAAGCTTCTTGATATATTCCTTGTCCATGGTGCTTCTTTAACTTCGATTCAACTTTATCTTTTTATGGCTAAAAAATAAATTATACAGCCTCTCATCTCAAAAATCCACGTGCGGGTTGTTGTCCCTGAGAGAATCCTTCCATTCGTAAATAGTCTGTAATCAACTTCCCTGCTCCACATTTCTGGTTATATTCCCAAGACAAATTTGGGCGTTTCTTTTTAAGAGGTCAAGGCCCAAGCGTTTAATCGGTGAACCGGCGAACTCGGCCTCGAAGTCCTCCTCCGTCAAATTCAAAATCCGGCTAAGGTCAAGTTTGGCCCTGTTACTATAAAATTTGAACTGCTCACTTCTGCAAACCGGTGCATCTTTTTGATAAGGACAGGCAAGCACACATTCATCGCAGCCGAACAGCCGAGCGCCTATTCTTTCAGCCAAATCAGCGGGTACTTGCCCTTTGTACTCAATCGTCAAATAGCTGATACACTTATTGGCATCAAATTGCCCGTCAGCTCTCAAGGCCCCTGTCGGATAGGCCTCGATACACTTATTGCAACTATGGCATTGGTTCGTGGTCGACTCAATAGATTCCTCGCGGAGTTTATCCTCGAGCGAAGCGAAGGACTCAGAATGACAGTTTTTAATAGATTCCTCGACTGCGCTTCGCTCCGCTCGGAATGACAAGAGGCTACGCTCGGAATGACAAAGAATCGGCTCATCGGCTGGTAGTTTCAGGCTCGTTATGATTTCACCCAAAAATATTTGCGGCCCGAGCCTGGGATTGATTAGTATATGATTTTTTCCAATGAAACCCAAACCGGCCCTGGCCGCCAACGCCCGCTCAGCCAAAGGCACCGAATCAACACAAATCTTGAACTCGTGCCCGCCGTCAGCCACAGAGCTAATAAAATCAACCAGTTTGCGCAATTGCTTCTTCATAAATAAGTGATAATCTTCATATTGCGCATAGTTCGCCACTCTACCCATCGGCCTTGAAGATGGAAGATGACCGGTCTCGTCCCTCGTGCCTCGTGCCGGTGGCGGGGTGTAATTTAGGCCGACGCATATAACCGACCGGGCATTATTCAGCAGTTTCGCGGGGTTTGTACGTTTATCAAGGTTCTCTCGCATATAATTCATTCGCCCTGCGTACCCGAAAGCCACCCAATCGGCGAGCAATTTGAACTGCTCATCATCAATTGGAGCGGCATCTGTTATGCCGGCCACATCGAAACCCAATTCAAACGCCTTTGCTTTTATATCTTCAGCCAAACCCATAGTGAGCGATTATACAACATCCAGCCGCAAATTTTAGGATTTTTATAAACAACGAACGACGCAGAGAAAGTCGGAAGACAAAACTAACTTTCGCACGAGTCGAGTCCCAGGACGGCCCGCACAAAATAGGGACTTGCAAAAAACTACTTGAACGGCGATAATTTGTGGCCGATACATCATTTGTTCCACGGCGCTCTGTGAAAACAATGAAGCTGGTCGTTAAATCAGCTTCAAAATATAAAGCAATTTTTTTAGCACTTGCGGAGTCGAAAAGTGAAAGACGTCGCAAAGAGTATCACTCGGATTTCAGCGGCGAGGAAAGCGGTCCTGCCACTGTTTCTCATCTCGGGGGCAGCGGGCCTGATTTATGAGGTGGCCTGGACGAGAGCCTTCGGCGTGGTCTTCGGTAACACGGTTTTTGCGGTCAGCACAGTCCTGACGGCGTTCATGTTGGGTTTAGCAGCGGGCAGCTGGCTGTTCGGACGAATTGCAGATAAAAGTTCTCAACCCCTGAAGCTGTTTGCTTTGCTCGAGCTGGGAACAGGTGCTTATGCACTTGCCTTCCCAATGGTCCTGGCTGCGACAGATGTTTTATATCTGGGGTTCTTCCGCAGTTTTCATCCGAGCTTTTATACTTTGAGCCTTTTTCGGTTCGCACTGTCGATTATCATCCTGTTGATTCCGACAGCCTTTATGGGAGGTACGCTGCCGGTTTTGAGCAGGCTGTGGGCGAACTCATCGAGAAAGCCGGCCTCCGAGGCCCGCATCGGGCGAAGTGTCGGCCTCTTATACGCAATCAACACATTTGGTGCAGTCGCCGGCAGTTTTCTTGCAGGGTATGTGCTCATGAGGACTCTGGGCGTGAGCAACACTATCTATTTGGCGGCTTCGGCAAACATCCTCGTCGGACTCCTCTCATTGATTTTGTCTCGCTTGGCTGGACAGCAACGGCCTGCGAAAAAGCGGAAGCACGCGGCACGTGAGTCTGAACGCGCCGGGATAAGCCACACTTCAGACAAACCTGTAACGGAACCCGGCAGCAAACGGGTGGTTGTACTGGTTGCGGTGGGGCTGGCCGGCTTTTGTGCCCTGGCCCTGGAGGTCCTGTGGACAAGGATGCTGGCCTTCGTTCTTGGAACGTCCGCTTATGCTTTTGCCTGCATGCTGACCTGTTTTCTTTTGGGAATCGCGCTGGGCAGCTTTCTCTGCAGTCGCCTACTTCTGGCGAGAATCAAAAATCCTATTTTTGCACTGGGGGTTGTGGAGTTTCTGGTCGCGCTTACCGTGCTCGGCTCTGTCCCGCTGCTCGGAATCCTCTGGCATATTGACTATGTGCTGCTGTCAAAGGTTATCGGCAGCTTTTCGTTCTGGAAAGAGGCTGCAGGGCACTTTTTAGACGCATCAGTTGTCCTTCTGGTGCCAACGGTCCTGATGGGGATGGTTTTCCCTATCGCGGTCAAAATCTGTGCTCCGTCCTGGAAGGCCGTCGGCAAGAGGGTAGGCCAGGTTTACGCGAGCAACACGGTGGGCTGTGTGTTCGGCTCCTTTGCAGCAGGCTTTGTGATGGTACCTCTGCTGGGACTGCGCGACAGCTTCCTGCTCATCATTGGGATTCAGCTTTTCCTGGCTGTCGTGGTCATCTTCTTTTCTGAGAAACGCCGGGCGGTGCTTGGCGTGCCTATGGCGGTGGTTTCGCTGGTGGTCCTCAGTATCGGCGTTCTAAGTATCCCACGTGACGTATTCCTGCGGACGATGAACACCTATCACCACCCAAGCAAAATCGTCTACATCAAGGACGATGTGACAGGCACCGTTACGGTGCACGATGTGCCTGATGGAGACCGCCTTATTGCCGTTGATGGCGTTGACGTGGCAGGAGTAGATTTAATGCTGCGAACAACCCAAAAGCTCCAGGGGTATGTTCCATTGTTTGTGCACAAAAATCCGAGAAAGGTACTCCAGATAGGCTATGGAAGTGGCGAGACATCCGGAGTAGGTCTGATGTTCGGCGTCGAGGAGTACAACATTGTTGAAATATGTCCGGGGGTTTTCGAGGCAGGCAGGTTCTTCGAGAAGATTAATAAAGGCTCGTATAAAGACCCCCGGCTTAATAAAATCATAATGGATGGAAAAAATTTCGTGAAGCTCACCGATGAAAAGTTCGACATCATTATGAACGATTCAACCTATCCCGGAACAACCGGCAGCTCGGCGCTTTACACCTATGACCACTTCAAGCAATGCCGCGAACACTTGAATCCCGGCGGCGTTCTGTCCTGCTGGCTGCCTCTGGACCTGCGACCTCAGGATTTTCAGATGATTATCAGCAGCTTCCAGGAAGTTATGCCCCATTCTTCTTTCTGGATGGCCAACAACTGTCTCAACAAGCACGCCGTTTTAGTAGGAACGATGTCTCCCATGCGCATCGATTTTCAGCGGGTAAGAAAGCTGGTTGAAAGACAGGACATTGCCGCCGACCTGGCCGAGATCAAAATGTACTCGGCTTATGATTTTCTCGACTGTCTTGTCGTCAGTGAAGACGGATTGCGGGCAATTGCCGGAGGTGCCCCCTTGAATACTGACGACAAACCTCTTCTGGAGTTTGGAGCCGCAATAAAGCGAGACAAAGAAGGATGCTGGCTGGCTGTCCTTACTTGGCTTAGCCGGAATCATTTCCCCGTCTCACGCCACGTGGACAACACAGGCCGGACACAGCAGGAGTCCGAGCAGGTCAATGCCACTTTGCAGCGCTACTTTAAGGGCACACACCATGCGCTGCGGGCCCTCTTGGGGATTCTGCAAGGGGACCCGGAGATTATGAATCGCCAGTTCGAGATGGCGCGAAAAGCAAATCCCCAGGACAGAGATGTCGAGAGTTGTCTTGAAGAATTGAGGTTGGAGATAGAGTCTCTCGTCGAGGCTGTCGAGCGTATGCCGGGAAATGCCTCCCTAAGGGAACGTCTGGCAAGAAGATATCTTCTCATCCGAGATTACGAGCGTGCCGCCGAGCATTACAGCATGTTCCTGAATCTCGAACCGCACAATGCGGCGGTATGGAACAATCTCGGAATTTGTTACAAAAAGTTGGAGCAGTTCCAAAAGGCGGTCCTGGCCTTGGAGAAAGCAGTCGAGCAGGATGCCGGGCTGATGTCGGCTTGCTTTAATCTGGGCGAGGTATATGTTAAGCTCGGTGATTTCGCCGCCGCCTCTCGAAACTATGAAAAGGCTCTCCCCCTGAGTCCTCGTTCGATGAAAACGTACATCTACGATAAACTCGCCCACGCCTATCTTCTACAGAAGCAATACAGCCTCTCGCTGAGAGCCATTGAAAAAGCGCTGGAATTCGCCCCGAACGACCCTGCTCTGCTGCAGCATCTGCAAAGTCGTAGAGAAACCGTGATGCGTGCTGCCGAAAGTGCCCGGCCCTGAGATTCTCGGCAGAACACTGAAATCTCACAAGTACGTGACACCTTAGAGCGTAAAGGCCCGATGTACTTTGGGATACTTTAAGATCCATTTGAAGGAGAGTTACTATGGCAAAAACGTTCTTGAAACGACGTGATTTTCTGAAAATGATTGGCCTGGGAGCGACATCACTGGCCGTCCCCGGGCTGCTGGTTGCCGGCGATAAGTCTCGAAGAAAACCTAATTTCGTTTTCATCCTCATCGACGATATGGGCTGGCGTGACCTTGGCTGTTATGGCAGCACCTTTTACGAAACGCCGAATATCGACAAGCTCGCCGAAGACGGCATGCGTTTTACCGATGCCTACGCGGCTTGTCCGGTCTGCTCGCCGACACGCGCCAGTATAATGACAGGCAAGTATCCGGCACGGCTGAACCTTACAGACTACCTCGTCGGCAAACGCCGCGGCAAACTCATACCCGCTGAATACATCCACCAAATGCCGCTCGAAGAAATCACAATTGCCGAGGCGCTCAAGGAGGCAGGCTACGCAACCGGCTTTGTAGGAAAGTGGCACCTCGGCGGCAAACCATATTGGCCCGAACATCAGGGTTTCGACGTCAACATCGGCGGAACCAGCAGCGGAATGCCCCGGAGCTACTTTTGGCCGCAGTGGCGAGGCAATCCCCCAATCAACGCACACGAAGGCGAGTACCTCACCGACCGACTCACCGATGAGGCGTTGAAGTTCCTCGACGCCAATAAAGACAAGCCCTTCTTTTTGTACCTGTCGCACTACGCTGTGCACATACCACTCCAGTCGAAAAAAAACCTCGCTGCAAAGTACAAGGCCAAGGCCAAAAATCTCCCACCGTCCAGTGGGCCGCGTTTTCTCCCGGAAGGTAAGCGGCAGGCACGGCAGGTACAGGACCATCCCGTGTATGCAGGCATGGTGGAGAGCGTGGATGAAAGCGTTGGAAGAGTTATGAAAAAACTCGAGCAGGTGGGTGTAGCGGACAATACGGTAGTAATATTTATGTCCGACAATGGAGGACTGTCAACCTCCGAAGGCTCGCCCACTTCAAACGTACCATTACGAGCGGGAAAGGGATGGCTGTACGAGGGCGGCATCCGCGAGCCTATGACGATAAAATGGCCCGGCGTCATCAAACCAGGCAGCGTATCCACCGAACCAGTTACCAGTACAGACTTCTATCCGACAATGCTCGAAATGGCCGGGCTTCCTCCGAAACAAAAACAGCACTGTGACGGCGTCAGCCTCGTGCCGCTGTTCAAGGACAAAGGGACACTTGACCGCAAAGCCATCTTCTGGCACTATCCACATTACGGCAATCAAGGCGGCAGTCCCGGCGGCGCTGTGCGGGCCGGCGATTATAAGCTCATCGAATTCTATGAAGACAACCACGCCGAACTTTACAACCTTAAAGAGGACATCGGCGAGAAAAACAACCTTGCAGTGAAAATGCCGGACAAGGCAGACGCAATGCAC
>DUZJ01000131.1 GCA_013349615.1 Planctomycetota bacterium
ATAACAGATAATATCACCGAGCTGCTTGTTAAGATAATCGAGTTCACACGGGCTCGCCACAAAATCCTTGTTCAGAACATAAACGACATCGACATTCCCGAGTTTGTACCTAAGGATTTGTTGACCTATGAGTTTTCCGACCTGCTAAACAAAGCGATAGACGAGCATATTGAACACCAGCGGCTTTTTTTGCGGGACACTGAAAACGTCAAATTCGGCATCAATGGCAGTTTTGAAGTTAAACCGGTAGTCGATAAATGTGCCGGAAAACTTCTTAAAGAAAACCGTGATGAATATATCGAGCTGCAAATAAATAAGCTCTTGGAAAATACACTTAACCAGAGTGTAGCAGCAGAATTGCTCAAACAAAAGCAGGGAATGACTTCGGTTTTTGAAACCTGCGATATGACCGGCTGCTTCGTTGAAAGGACCGGCGCTCGTCGATGGCAGGCTTAGCAGCGGGATTAAGCAATAGTGTGTCCGCGCAAAATAACGATTATGGATTTTTTAAGAAACTTGTTGACCGGTTCTTCTTAAGTTATTTGTCAAAAGGTCGATAAAAAGCATAAGTAGTATCTTTTTCGGAAAGTCTTTTTCGCTATGTTACCCCTGTGAAATCGAAGATCCGGCTTTAGACGGAGCAGAGGTCTACAGCCCAAAAATTGGATTCCTGCTCCTTTGACTTCGCTCAGGACAGGTTTCGCAGGAATGACAAATGCTGTTTCCACAACAGAGAGTAAGTAATTTTATTTGTCCGGAGAGCCAGGAGTTATGGAGAGATGGCGGGCTTTATGGGACGTAAATGTCGGGTATATAAAACTTATTAGACTCATATAATCCGGGTTCCTGCAAAGCAGGGTCCCTTTCATGGAGGAATCCAATGGGAAGCAACCGGCAACTCAAGATCGAGCAAGTATGGGAGCAGTTCCACAAAGCTCATGATGACCAGTTCCGCAATCTCCTTATGGAGCATTACAGACAGCTCGTAAGATATGCCGCCGAGCGATTACACAGCAAATTACCCAATAAGGTCGAAGTGGACGACCTCATAAGTGCCGGTATTTTTGGCTTGATGGACGCTATCGAGGCCTATGACCCTGACAGAGGTGTAAAGTTTGAGACATATTGTTTGCCTCGTATAAAAGGTTCTATTCTCGATGAGCTGCGGAGTATGGATTGGGTACCTCGATTAGTCCGCACTCGCGCGCACCAACTGTCGAAGGCCACGCAGTCGCTCGAAGCATCTCTGGGTCGCAAGCCCACAAAAAAAGAAACTGCTAAAGAACTAAATTTAGACATGGATGAATTCAACAGGCTTCAACGTGATGCCACTGCGGTCAACATTGTGTCATTGAACACCCAATATAGCGATGGAGACGGCGAAAAGGATATTCGCGAAATAGACATAATCAAAGACAAAAAAAGCGATGCCCCACCTATAGAGGCCCAAAAGCGAGACCTGAAAAACCTGCTGACCAAGGGGCTGACGCGGGCTGAACGGCTGATCGTTGTTCTATATTATTACGAAGAGATGACGATGAAGGAAATCGGCGCAACGCTGGATTTGTCCGAGTCCCGCGTTTCGCAGATGCACTCATCCATTGTCCAGCGTCTAAAAGCACAATTGAACACCCGAAAAAAGGAATTCGCAATTTAAGCGTCAGTTTAACTTTCAAACGCTGTGTGCTTACCTAAGCAGACACTTATCGACATCATTCCTTTTCCATTAAATTCAACAAACAAGATTGCTTTGCGCCAGCCGCACGAGTATACTAAAATGGTTTTTTAATAAGGAGGCATAATGAGATTTACCAAGATGCACGGCTTGGGCAATGATTATGTCTATGTCAATTGCTTCGAGGAAAAAGTTGAAAACCCGGCAAGGCTGGCCCAAATCGTCAGCGACCGGCATCACGGCATTGGTTCTGATGGATTGATTCTCATAGAACCGTCGCAATCAGCCGATGTGCGAATGCGTATGTTCAACGCTGACGGCTCAGAAGCTAAAATGTGTGGAAATGGTATCCGATGTGTGGCTAAGTATAGCTACGAACACAAATTAGCTGAAGCTGGGGGGCCATTTTCTCTGCCGGGTCAGCCCCCCTGCTGCCCTGCTTCATTGAATATAGAAACCGGCAAAGGAGTTCTGACCCTTGGGCTGTTAATCGACGGCAATGACAGGGTCCAAAAGGCGTGCGTAAATATGGGCCAGCCGGTACTGTCAGCCAAAGATATTCCAGTTGATTTGCCCGTCAGAGAAGTAATTGAACAACCAATGATGTTTCAAAATCGGGCGTTTGTAATGACATGCGTGTCAATGGGCAATCCGCACGCCGTCTTTTTCTGCAATGACCTTTCAGCAGTCGATATAGAGAAGTTTGGACCTGTAATCGAAAACCACAGCATCTTTCCAAATCGAATCAATGTACATTTTGTCCAGGTTAATAAGCCGGCGGAATTTACGATGCGGACCTGGGAGCGAGGCAGTGGAATTACGATGGCCTGCGGCAGCGGTGCTTGCGCTGCCTGTGTGGCAGCAGTGCTTACCGACCGAGGAGAACGAATATGCACCGCACATTTACCCGGCGGCGACCTGGATTTAACATGGTGCGAAGATGATAATTGTGTCTATATGACCGGACCGGCCGTGGAAGTCTTTGAGGGCGTCTTTGAGTGGCCGGATGAATAAAATCTATACGCAAAGCTTCAATGGCTGGCAGAATTCCAGTGCTACGCCGGACCTGGCAGAATGCAAATCGGTGTCTGCGCGAGAATCGCAGATAGTTTGAATTCTCAAAATCCTGCCGAGACCTGAGATGCTGCCGCCAATTTCAAGCAGACCCGCTGTCGGGGGTATTGACAATTCTACTTTTAACATGTTCCCCGGCTTAAACACGTCTGCCTCGCTCTCAAAGTACAACCCGCCGGGGCTTACGTTCACCGTGCAGCCGGTATGGAATTTCTCTCTTGTAGAACCAGTTTTATGGCACGACAAATCAAGCTTTATTGGCAATCGCCTGTACTTTCGCTTTTCAGAACTACTCATCTTATGCCTCCCTGCATAACTGTTGGCACTAACTTTTCATACGTGATAAGTGCGTCTTATGGTATTGTGGAGCAAGATTCATTCCACAAAATGGATAATTAAATACCCTATTTTTACTTTTACAAGTGCTTTGCAAATATACAGTTGAGCAAAATTTGCCGAGGTGGTTTCGTTTTCACATAAAAGAGTACAAACAGTCGTCATAAAATGTTGACAAATGGCAACGCTGAAAACCAATTTTCCCGGGCTTAAGGTCAAATATCAGTGTGGGACAAAGCCGCTAAACAGCTTATTTTATAAAATGTTACGTTTCCTGGTAAACATACGGCTTTTACAAGCCGAAAAAAAGAACAAGTACGTTGTTTTTTTGCAACATCTATGCTTGACAATGTGAACAGAGTGTTTATTATTTGAACTATGTCAGAACACAGGAAACCAGGGTCAAAAAAGCCGGGCAATACCGACAGTCGAGCAAGGACGGACATCAAAAATGACCATTTAATATTTGGCCTGCTCGGCAAATCAATCGTTCAGTCATTACCGCTTGGAGTTATTGTTTTCGATTCAGATTTGAAGATAATCGAGGCCAATTCCCAGGCAGCGGAGCTAATCGAGTTATGCGAGCACATTGACAAGTCATTGGCAAAAGGGACCAACCTCCCCGGCACACCGGTTTTCAACTGGACGACACAACTAAAATCAGTTGTATCAAGAGGGAAAACGTTAGAATTTGACAGCGTAAACTACACACTGAACGGCAAAATACGACTACTGCAAATCCTTTGCAGACCGTTAAAGAACGCCAAAAGAGCAAAAATCCTCAATGGGACCATCATCATCGAAGACATAACCGAGAAGGTCGATATACAGAGACAGTTGGCCAACGCCGAAAGGCTCGCTGCGGTTGGTAAGCTCGCGTCTAAAGTAGCCCATGAGTTAAATAACCCTATGGACGGGATACTGCGATATATTAATCTTGCGATAAGAACCATCGAGCAGGAAAAACTCGAAAAACCCAAAGAGTACCTCACCCAGTGCCGGCAGGGACTTATGAGAATGGTCCAAATCGTGAGCGAGCTGTTGGAATTCTCTCGCAGAACTTACGCATCGTTAGAATATGTCCAAATCGAGCAGATTATAGAAGATGCCATAAGAACAATGGGTGGTGGAGCTGAAACTTCCAGTATTCGTGTATTGCGAAACTATAGCCGCGGCTTACCACAAATCAGAAACGGCAATCTGTTTCAGGTGTTTTTTAACCTAATAAAGAATGCTCTGGAATCAATGCCGGCCGATGGGCAGCTAAGCATCTCAACCCGCCTGGCAGCGGACAATACCTCCGTGGTGGAGTTTCGTGACACTGGAACAGGTCTGCCGGCCGAACATACCGGTGTTATATTCGAGCCATTCTTTACGACAAAAGACAGGGGGACAGGATTGGGATTAGCAATATGTAAGGAAATAATCGAACAGTGTCACGGCCGAATAACCGCTGAAAACGCTCCCGGAGGCGGCAGTATATTCACCGTGTATTTGCCAGTAGAAGGCAGTTTACCCGAGAAGCCATAAAGGCTGGGGAAGTATCTCGATGAGAGAAAAGAACATCCTTGTTATAGATGACGACAGAATCATACTGGATTAGTTGTGTGAGTTTTTGTCACTCGAAGGATTCCAAACCCACGGAGCTGAAACACTCAAAGGCGCCTTGGCCGAGCTTGAAAAGCAGAGCTATTCTCTCGTTATAACGGACGTTAATTTGCCGGACGGAGATGGCCTGGAATTATTAGAGGTAATCAGAAAAGAACATCCTCAAACGGTGGCCATTGTGATAACCGGTTACGGCACCATTGAAAGTGCAGTCAAGGCGATTAAGCAAGGCGCACACGATTACCTTACGAAGCCGGTCATAGACGACGAATTGCGGATGGCAGTGGACAGGGCCATTCAACAACAATCGCTCATGAGTGAAAACGAGAGCCTGCGATTGCAATTAGAACAAAAATACCGCCTGGAAAACATAATCAGTCACGATTACAAGATGGCAAAAATATTCGACCTCGTTGAAACTGTTGCCGACAGCAAGACAACAATCCTAATGACTGGTCCGTCAGGCACAGGCAAGAGCATGCTGGCAAAAGCGATACATCATCGTTCCAGCCGACGCAATAAACCGTTTGTGGAAGTAAGTTGTGGAGCGCTTCCGGAGACGCTGCTCGAAAGCGAACTTTTCGGCCACGTTAAAGGAGCATTCACGGGCGCTGTAAAAAACAAGGAAGGCAAATTCCTGGCCGCTGATAGCGGCACGATTTTTCTCGACGAGGTTGCCAACGCCTCGCCGGCCCTTCAAGTCAAACTTCTGCGGGTCCTGGAGGACACACAATTTGAGCCGGTTGGAAGTAATAAGACTAAAACAGTCGATACGCGAATCATAACTGCTTCAAACCGCATCCTCGCTGACGAAGTAAAACAAGGCAGATTCCGGGAAGATTTGTATTACCGAATAAACGTGGTGACAATAAAGCTGCCGCTGTTGTCCGAGAGGGTCGGCGATGTTCGGCTGCTTGCAAAGCACTTCCTGCGAATGTACTGTGCCCAGCATAACAAACACAGAGTCGGTATTACCGATGAGACGCTGGAATATTTAGAGCGTTACTCCTGGCCCGGCAACGTTCGCGAACTGGAAAACGTAATTGAGCGGGCGGTTTTGTTAAGTAAAGACAGGTTCATCGGTATAGATGACCTGCCAAACTCAATTAAACAACATCAAGAGCAACAAGAAAAGACACATAAGCCGATGAGTTTGAAAGAAGCTTTGGCTGAACCCGAAAGAAATCTTATTCGCCAGGCACTTGAAGTCAATCACTGGAACAGGCAGGAAACCGCTAAAGCACTTCAGATAAACCGCACAACCCTGTTCAAGAAAATGAAACGCTACGGCCTTTACACCGAGGCCGAACGATTAGGTCTGACATAGTCCAGTATCACGCATTGCCCAACGCGCATAGACACACCTGAAAAAGTTGGGCCAAAAAAAGACGGGAAAAAACCCCTGCTTTTGAGGAGGAGAGAGGAGAGAAAGCGATAAAGCAGGGGTTAAAATGAAAAATTGAGTATAGTTATTCTGCTACTGATGTCAAGAAAATAATGCCGTAGATAGCCGGCGCAAGAATGGAATCTTATGGAAAAAGGCCCAAAGTTCAGCCCAAAATGCACCAAAAGCAGGCTGTAAAGGCTTTAAGATAAAGGCGTAATAACGATTCTTGCGAACTGATTTTCGCAAAAAAAAACTTGTTCTGCTCACCGCCTTACAAAAGACGGCAAGGCTGCAAAAATCTGCCGATTCCATAAACCTGTCAAAACTATCTTGCAGCTTCTGCCTTGCGTTCTACACCCTTATAAATGTCCTCTTGCGGTACATCCACCACAGGAGCAGCCATAGCACCAGAAAGCCGGCGACGCCGTGAATAAAGGGATTCCAGTTTCCACACCACTTGTCCAGCCCGTCCACGAAGATATTGCCGATATGCTGGAAATTAAACACCCGTGTTACCATATATACCGCAATCGCATTCATCCCTATCACGACGAAGCCAAACGCCCACTTCTCAAAACCCCACGAACGAGCTTGTCCACAGGTTCTTTATGATGGGTAACCAAATGTCCCATATCAAGCTTAGCAGTGCGTCAATCGACATCATCCTGCGCTGGAGCAAGTTGTGCTCTGCACTGTCCGGCACTTATACTCCTATCGAATCCTTACGCTATTCTCTCGCGTTCTCCTCTTATCCCGCGTGTTCTCAACTGGACAAACAATTCGATTACTGTGAATGGCCGTCGTAGACCTTGCGGCCCTCGCGGATTGCCTCGCGGTTGTGCGATTCAATCTGCTGACGCTCTGTATAGACCTGCTGACGCTGTTGGTCGAGCGGACAGGCCTGGAAGCCGTCCATATCCGCCCTCGGACGTTCCTGGAGCATCCGGCTGCCGGCCTGGATTATTGACAAGGCTTCAACGTACCTGGGGTCGCTGGTGTCTTTGAACCTTTGCAGGCACGGACTGAGTTGAGGGCGGTCGAAGCTGACCTGTGGGCCCCTGTTGGTATTATGATTAGCAAGCCTGGTAAAAGGTATACCCGTCAGTTGTCCGAGACGATTAAGCTGCTTGTTATCCAGGGGGCGACGCCCGGTGAGGTTGTCCGGATAGGCACTGTCATAGCGCGGATAGTAGGGAGCGTTAAGGTCAATCCACGTTACAATACGTTCCAATTCTGCCTGATTCAGTTTTTGTCCCTCGCGAATCACCTTGACAAGTTTACTTGCATGCGAACCCCACGAAAAGGGCTGCTGGATATCGGCCGGCCCGGCGCCGATGGCTTTGATATACTTCTTTCGCCACAGCTCGTTGTAGGATGTGTTGAAGGTGTTCGTCCGGTCGCTGGCGAGGTTCAGCTTTTTGCCGGCATCTTTGCCATAATCGTGGCAGCTAACGCAGTGCTTGTCGAAAACCGGCTGCACCTCGCTTATGTAGTTGAACAAACGCGGCTTTCCATACCAACCACGGAGCTTACCTGGCGGGCGCCGCAGTGCTATCGGCATCTTTGTTTTCAGGCTCGGCGTTGCGCTGCGGCGACTCTCATGACATCCGATACAGCCTGTTTGTTCGCCTGATTGGACAATTGTGCCGCTGCGCATGGACTGTATCATCATCTTGTTTTCATCAAGAAGCTGGAAGAATACGAACTTGTCGGAGGGTACTTCAAAATAGGCCGAGCCGTCTTCGGCGACCGGCACGGTGCCGAGGATGCGTTTGTTCTCGAAACTATGCCAGTTGATAGCCGGACAATGTACCCCTTGACCACCCCACGCCGTATGGGTCCAGAAGTGTTTCTCCGGCGACTCGACCACACGCAGATACTTGACCGTGCCGGGTTTTACCCCCTCCATGTGAGTTCCTTCATATACATTGACGACATAGAAGTAGCCGAACTCGTTCCTGAAGTTGCGCCGGGATGGGATTCTCAGGGGACGCGCTCGCATGCCTAAGGGCATCGGGTCATAGCAGCCGGGCTCCTCTACGTGCAGGAGAATTTCGTTGCCAAAAACATCAATCAGGTATATTCCCATTTGTTCGCCGCGGCCGGTCATGCGTGAACAGAGAAAGTACTTATCATTCAGCGGATAAGGGTCCTCGTATTTCGGATTGACCTTTTGGAAGTTGTCAAAGCCATAGGTATCGGGGCCGGGACCCTTTTGCTTTACGAGGTTAATCGCATTTGCCGGCCAGGTGCGAACTACAGGCTCTCGCCCATCGACGCCCAGCCGTCGGTCGATGATGGCAAGTGCTCCCCAGGGACGGTCGTGGCAGGAGCTGAAAACGGAGATAATTTTCTGTGTTCCGGTGATAGGACGTGCATCAATCACGGCACCGGGAGACCAGGTATTATTACCCCAGTAAACAGCATGGTTTGTGCCGTCCGGGTTCACGGTCCAAAGTCCCTGTGCATCACCAAAGTTGCGGTCCACGTACTCCCAGCGGTCGTACACTATTCGCCCGTCCGGCATGAGTGCGGCGTGGCCCTCGTGCAGCGTACTCTTGGCTATCTGGTGGATGTTAGCCCCGTCTGCGTCCATCCGGAAAAGGTTACCCATGATATGGCGGTTGCACATGCAGTACTTCGGCTCGCGTGTCGAAGAGAAAATGATTGTGTCATCAGGCATATAGAGAGGGTCTAAGTCAGCAACACCCACCGCAGAAGTGAGCTGTTTGATACCCGTTCCATCGGCATTGATTTCGTAAATATGGTAATCGTCCTTGATGTTCTTACGCATTGAAAAGATGATTTTCCTGCCATTAAAATGAACTTCAGGGTCGCGGACGAGACCTTCGGAAGATTCGAGGAGCGTCCTGACCTTGCCGCCTTTGGCAAAGTCAACGGTTTTCATAGCTCCGCCGCCTTGAAAGCTGCTTGTGTTGATCTCTCCGGTCTTGAACATTGTGGCTGTGTTGTGATGGTCCTCTCTATACTGGCGTCGCACGACAAAGAGAATTGGCTGACTGTTGACAAGCGGATTGGCAATCAGCGCTTCACGCTGCAAGTCGGCGAATTCGGCTTCGGTGCCAGAGATGTCAGCCTGACCGGCCTCATCCATACGGCGTTTGAGGTTACTCAGTTTCGTTAGATAATCTCTACCTCCGG
>DUZJ01000104.1 GCA_013349615.1 Planctomycetota bacterium
AAGCATCGAGAATCAAACTTTAGCTCACTTTAGGCACTTTAGCTCACTTTTCACTAATTTCCCCTCTACAACTGTAGTGAGCGCACTACAAATCGCTCATTTTATGCAAAACAAACCCAATTTACAAAAAGACCAAATGAACGTAAATATGGTATTAACAGGGGATTATGAAAGAAAGGACACTTGGTGAACGTGGGAAAAACAAACCCAAAACAAACCCAATTCAAACCCAATCAAACCCAATTAAAGCCAATAAAATGCCAAAACAAACCCAAACAAACCCAAAACAAACCCAATTTCGAAGGCAAAAAAAATGCTGTCGGCCGCTATTATCCGGCTGCGGAGGCAGGTTTCTATTGACAAAGCTGGCATTTTTCTATAGTATAGTGCTATTAGAGACGAATATTTATAACAGATTGCGGCTTTTTGAGCTTAATGACAAAAAACCGCCGATTTCACGGAAAAAACCGGACACGGAGGACACAGAAGATATTATCGGATTTTCAAAGCTGAAAACAGCAATGCGGTTTGGCAGGGTGATTTTTTGGGAGATAGTTTGATGCTTAATAGAAAGGCCATTACAGCAATTTTAGCAGTAACAGTTTTCGCAGTCAGCGCCGGTTTCGGCCAGGGCCTTGAGGACAACTGGAACGACTTTCTGCATTACACAAAAATCGGCAGATTCGACTTGGCCAGGGGATTCGCACAGCGCGTGCTCGACAGCAATCCTGACCCTGTGGAATTGCTCGCTTTAAGCGAAGCAAATCGGGCCGGGTACGCTATCCTGCAGCGGGTTGTGGACGTCGCGCCGGACGCCGGACTCGTCGAGGTCAGCAGAAAAGTCCTGGAGCTAATCGAGCAGGGCAAATTCATTCGCCGCTCCGACCCCAAGATTATCATAGAGGAGATAAAAAGACTAAGCACCAC
This sequence comes from Planctomycetota bacterium, assembly GCA_013349615.1. GTDB lineage: Bacteria > Planctomycetota > Phycisphaerae > Sedimentisphaerales > Anaerobacaceae > CS2-K091. The sequence continues at coordinate 928 of DUZJ01000104.1, forward strand.
CGAGCGGGGCTGGCTGACGGCGGTTAAACGACTGCGCAACGCCGGCGAATATGCGATACCATTTATGCTTGATGCCATAACTGACGATTCCCGCAAACAGGAATGGTCTGACATTAAACGAGCGCTTCCAAAGATTGGCAGAGATGCGATAAGGCCGCTTGCCGTTGCCCTCCAGACGGAAAATACTGCACTGAAAGCTGAGATAATAAAGGCGCTCGGTGGGATTCGTTATCCCCAATCGCTGGGCTATTTGAAATATGTCGTGGAAAACGACGCGTCCGCAGACCTTCGCAACCATGCTGCCCAAAGCATCAGGCGGATTGACCCGGCGGCACTGAACGCCAAGGCGGCAACATTGTTCTACCGCCTTGCGGAAAGCTATTATTATCACGCTGAATCGCTCGCTCCGACAGAAGATGCGAAGTTTGCAAATATCTGGTTCTGGGACCCGGTCGGCCGGCGGCTTTTACGAGAAAAGGTCGACTCCAGTTATTTCAATGAACTTATGGCGATGCGCGCCTGCGAATGGGCGCTGAAGGCGGACCCCGGTTTTGGCTGGTCTATCGGACTGTGGCAGGCCGCTTACTTCAAGGCTGAGTCTGCTGGTATTGAAATGCCGAATTATTTTGGCCCCGGCCACGCTGATGCGATTGTCTATGCGACAACGGCAGGGCCCGAATACCTGCACCAGGCGCTGGGAAGGGCGATTAAGGACTTGAACGCTTATGTGGCGCTCGGTGCCATCGAAGCGCTGGCGACGACAGCGGGTGAGAGGTCGCTGCTCTTTCGAATTGGTGCTGCTCAGCCGCTTGTTCTGGCGCTGTCTTTCGATGATAAGGCGGTAAAATACAGTGCCGCGATTGCAATCGCTGCTGCAGGGCCCAAACAAAAATTCCCCGAAAGCAAGCTCGTCGTTGCCAACCTCGCCGAAGCCCTCGGCCAGACCGGCGAAAATACGGATTTGGCCAACGAATGGGTGGCCGAGGACTACGCCGTTCGCGCAGCTAAGGTTATGCTCAAATTAGTGGAAACGCGAAATCGAGTTATCGACTTGTCTGCTGCTCAGACCGCTATAATAAACGCAACAAAGGACAGCCGGGCTGATATTCAGATGCTTGCCGGCCGGATTTTGGCTTATTTAGACAGCCCCGATGCGCAGCGGGCAATAGCCGCAATGGCTCTCGATGAAAACAACGCTATCGACGTCCGAATATCTGCCTTTAACTCTCTGGCTGTCTCAGCCAAGGTTAACGCCAAGCTGCTCGATGTCACCACGATAGATGCTGTTTATTCACTGGTTAGCTCGCAGGAAGCCGACCCGGAGTTGCGAAGTGCCGCCGCCCGTGCTTATGGTTCGCTAAACCTGCCCAGCCAGAAGGTTAAAGACCTCGTCCTCGACCAGGCAAAAAGCTAACTCGTTTTTCTTACAGCCTTTGTACATCGAAATCCTTATAAATGCGAGCAGTACGCCATAACGGTTGATATTGAGTGTTGTCATTCCCGCGAAAGCCGGAATCCATTATGTTAATGAGTTTAATCCTGTATCGAAACGAAACGCGTTGACTTATAAATTCAAATGTTACAATGTAGTAGAAGAATCACTTGCTAAAAAATTTGGCCCACAGCGTAACGGCTGGCAATTATTCCGCGAAGGCGAAATCCTGCACCCTATGTAGTACTCTATTCCGAATTTCTCAAAACACCCGATTACCATATCCAGTGCAACGATTATGTCAGGTTTCTTCATGGCCGCTTACGCCCCATGTACAAGCGAAGACACTCAGCAAGTTTTTCTCCGTAGTGGTTTGCAACGAAAGCTAAATCCACTTCTCGTTCACCCAGAGATGGGCTCGTTCGTTGAATAGCCCTTCGTGAAAGATACATGGTAGTTTGAGAAAGTGACCGAACAATCGAGACTCTCTTGCAAACGCTTGATTCGCGAATCAGTTCGATCTGCACTCTTTCTGCTTGAGGGGCAGTATCAGGAGATTGACTTATCATTTCATGATATTCCTTATCTGTCGTGCATAACTATTGTTTATATGTTTTCCAGATAAAGCTTATTTCTTCCCTACAGCAGGACCATAATGGTGTAGCTGCTCTGGCCTTCGCCGGATTTATTTATGGCAATAACACGATTGTTGCCATAGATTAAACCGCCTTAGTGAAAAAGTCAACTGATTTTAGCCGATGGTCTTTTTGTGTCATATTAAAGTTTAATGTGACAATCCCCGGAATTTATCGCTTTACGGCCTACGGCATATAGTGATATATTAACACCCCTGTTTTATAACAGAGCGCGTAATAAGTGGTTATGATTGAGAGTATTCAAAAAGCATTATGTAAATATTGGGGCTTTGATGGTTTTCTGCCGCTGCAGAAACAGGCTATGGAGTGCATCGGTCGCGGCACCGATTCGATTGTTGTCCTGCCGACCGGCGGCGGCAAGTCGCTTTGTTTTCAGGCGCCGGCTGTGATTATGCCGGGACTTGCCGTTGTGGTCTCGCCCCTTATTTCTTTGATGAAGGACCAGGTTGACACATTAAGTGAATGTGGTATTCCTGCCGGGCGTATTGACAGTTCGCTTTCATTCGACAAGCAGAAAGCCGTTCTTGCAAAGATACACAACAAAAAGCTTAAACTGCTTTACTTAGCTCCCGAACGCCTTGTTTCAGACAGTTTTCTTGAAGTTCTGCGAAAGGTTGAATTGTCTTTTATCGCTATTGATGAAGCTCACTGCGTCAGTATGTGGGGTCATGATTTTCGGCCGGAGTATCGCCAATTAGGTTTATTAAAGCAGATTTTCCCTGACGTTACCATTGGTGCCTACACCGCCACCGCTACCGAGCAGGTTCGCAGCGACATTGCCCAGCAACTGCGACTCAAAGAACCCGAAATGTTAATCGGTTCATTCGATAGGCCTAATCTGGTCTATAAAGTTCGGCCACGAAAGAACGTAATAAAACAGGTTTGTGCTGTACTTGACCGGTACAAAGACAAATCCGGCATTATCTACTGTATCCGGCGTAGAGATGTCGATTCTATGTGTGCTCAACTGGCCGCTAAAGGCTATAGTGTCGCCCCATACCACGCCGGTATGACAGATGAAGACCGCAAGAAAAACCAGGAGCAATTCATTAACGAAAAGGTTTGCACTATTGTAGCTACTATTGCTTTCGGCATGGGAATTGACAAATCCAATGTCCGTTATGTGATTCACACTGGTATGCCCAAGTCGCTTGAGCACTATCAGCAGGAAAGCGGCAGGGCAGGCCGCGACGGGCTTGAGGCTGAATGCTGTTTGTTCTATTCAGGTGGTGACTACGGTGTTTGGAAAAGCTTAATGAGCGATATGCCACCGGAAACTCAGAAGATTGCCATGAGCAAGCTACGTGGAATGTATCGCTACTGTACCGGAGGGGTATGCAGACATAAGGCGATTCTTCGGTACTTCGGCCAGGACCTTGATAAAGATAACTGCGAGGCCTGTGATATGTGTCTTGGTGAGCTTGACTGTATAGACGACGCATTAGAAACCGCTCAGAAGATATTGTCGTGTGTTATTCGTCTTGACCAGCGGTTCGGCGGCGGCTACACAGCCTTGGTGCTGACCGGCTCAGAAGAGAAGCGAATAACAGAAAACAACCATGATAAGCTAAGTACATACGGCCTGCTGAGCGACTACTCGAAACACATTGTGCATGACTGGATCGAACAGCTTGCAGGCCAGGACTACGTTGAAAAAACCGGTGAATACAATGTTCTGAATGTAACCAAGAAGGGCTGGCGTGTTATAAAGGGAAAAGAAACACCTCGCCTGCTAAAACCCGCAGAAAAACCCGTCAAAGTTTCCAAGTCTGCTGAGCTACCAGTAAACAAGCTGAAAACTCGTTCAAACCCGAGCAAAGCAGGACAAGTTGCCTTTGATATGTTCGAGCAAAGACTTTCCATAAAAGAGGTTGCAAAATCTGTTAATCGGGCGGAATCAACCACAACCCAATACCTGGTTGAATATATTGAGCGAGAGAAAATCAATAATCCGTATCCATGGGTAAACGAGCAAGCGTTTGGTCGTATTATCAATACGGCGAAAGAAATTGGCGGCGATCGGATAAAACCTGTTTTTAATTTTCTAAATGGTGAAATGGATTACAATCAGATACGAATCAGCCTTGCGTGCTTTCGTAACAATGGTTAGAATTCATTTCCTTCAGGTAGTTTTGAATCACAGAAACGACAGAGTATGGTAGATTTTGTAATAAGGATTTGACGTATGGCCAAACGCAGAACCAGAGGAAAAACACAGAAGGGGCCTAAAATCAGAAAGATTTCACGTCTGCGAAAGCCCGAAGATATGCCATTAGAGCAATGGCAGATTGCTTTACGCAAACAATTCGCACAAAAACAGAATTTTCGTCTAAAGAATGTTGGCGATGAACCGATTTTTTCTGAATTTACTGTTACAAATCCGGAAACTGGTGGCAAATACCGCGTTGCAATCCGCGGGCAGAGAATCGGGGATAATTACTGTTCGTGCCCGGACTTTGCGGTTAATACTCTCGGAACCTGCAAACACATCGAGTTTACACTTGCTAAACTTCAGCGAAAACGGGGTGGCAAAAAAGCTTTTACAGAAGGTTACCAACCTGCCTATTCAGAAATCTATCTGCGTTATGGTGCCAAGCGGGAAGTGATGTTCAGCCCCGGATCTGAATGTCAAAAATCCCTGTTGGAACTTGCCTCACGTTACTTCAATAACCATGGAATCCTAAAGCCGCAAGGCTACTCACGGTTTGATGCGTTTATGAGAAAAGCCGGAGCGACCGAGCCTGATTTGCGTTGTTACGAGGATGCAATAGAGTTTATCGCCCGGGTCAGGGACCAGGCTCATCTAAAGAAACGAATTGAAAAAGCTTTTCCAGGTGCCGCCGACAGTACTGCTTTCAGGAAGCTGTTAAAGGTCCAGCTATATCCTTATCAGTGTAAGGGAGTTTTATTTGCGGCCAAAGCGGGGCGAAGCCTGATTGCCGATGATATGGGCCTTGGCAAAACCATTGAGGCAATTGCAGTGGTTGAGATATTAGCCCGCACAGTCTGCCTTGAGCGTGTACTGATTATATGTCCGACTTCGTTAAAGCATCAGTGGAAACAGGAAATTGAAAAATTCTGTAACCGCTTGGTTGGAGTTGTGGAAGGCTCCCTCACTAAACGGGCCAGGTTTTACGACACTGAATCATTTTATAAGGTTACCAATTATGATGTTATTCACCGTGACCTTGACCTTATCCGCAATTGGGCACCCGATATGATTATCCTTGACGAAGCACAGCGAATCAAAAACTGGAAGACCCGAAGAGCACAAAGTGTGAAAAAGCTTGATTCCAAATATGCTCTGGTGCTTACCGGTACACCTTTGGAAAATCGGCTGGAAGAGTTACATTCCATCGTTCAATTCGTGGACCGTTTTCATCTTGGACCGATGTTTCGTTTCCTGGCCGAGCATCAGCATGTAGATGAAGATGGCCGAGTGATTGGATATCGTAATCTTTCCAGGATTGCCAAATCATTGGAACCGATACTTATTCGACGCACAAAGAACGAAGTTTTGAAAGAACTGCCTGAGCGTCTGGAGAAGAATTATTTCGTTCCAATGACCGATGAGCAAATGAAGCATCATGAAGAAAACCGCGAAACTGTCGCCCGTATCGTTGCCAAGTGGCGGCGGCTCGGATTCTTACCCGAAACCGACCAGAGGATACTTATGATTGCTCTGCAGAATATGCGTATGAGCTGCAACAGTACTTATCTTCTCGATAAAAAAACCGACTACGGCGTTAAGGCTGACGAACTGATTTCAGTGCTTGAAGAAATATTTGAGCGGCCGGATGCAAAGGTAGTGGTATTTAGCCAGTGGCTGGGAACACATGAAATCCTTTTGGACCGTCTCAAATCATCCGAACGCAATTATGTGCTGTTTCACGGTAGAATCCCAGGCACCAAAAGAAAGGATTTGATAAGACAATTCAAAAGCGACCCTGACTGCCGAGTGTTTCTCTCAACAGATGCCGGCGGAGTGGGACTGAACCTGCAAAATGCCTCAGCAGTTATTAATATGGATTTGCCGTGGAACCCGGCGGTGCTCGAACAGCGTATTGGACGGATTCATCGTCTTGGTCAGCACCGACCAGTGCGGGTAGTGAACTTTGTAGCTCAGGGCACAATCGAGCATGGTATGCTTTCGCTGCTGTCATTTAAGCAGTCCCTTTTCTCAGGTGTTCTTGACAAAGGAAAAGATGAGGTCTTCCTTGGTGGAACACGACTGAAACGGTTTATGGATTCGGTCGACAAGGCAACAAGTTCCATTCCTGAACCAATGCCTCAACAAGCTGAGGCCGGAGGAAATGGCGATTATACAGGACAGGAAGTTTCAGTCGAAACAGAAGAGAAAGAAATGTCAGAAACAGTACAGCAGCAGGCCTTGGACGACCTTGTTTCAACCGGTTTATCATTCCTTGATAAGCTTGGCCGAACGCTGCTTGGTGAAAAAGGCCAACCACAGCAGCCGGGGTCGAATGCATTTTCTGGATTAAAAATTGAAACCGATAAATCTACCGGCCAACGCCATCTTAAATTGCCGATACCAAAAAAGGAGACACTTCAAGGCATAGCCAATTTGCTCAATGAATTCTCAAAAAAGATATAACGCTTCAATTAATTCAATTGTCTCAAGCGATATTAGAGTCATCTACATAGGTGACACACGGATTGGCTGACCATTAGCCCAAGAAGTTGCCCAGTCTTCCCAAACCACCCAGACCCAAGAGAATGACTAATGGACTGAGGGTCCGATTGGTCGTGGCATCTGGTAATCACAGAAACCAAAAAACCACTCTGACGGTCCAAAAACGCGGCACATTTCGAGATGATGGAAGTGGTCTAAATCTGGGACTCATTGACGAACTTTTAGACGAACTCTTGCCAAAAATGGGTGCTTCTGGAATCTGTAGCGCAGGCTCGCCAAATGCAAGCCTTTGCAACGAAACAAGTTACAAAAACACGCCCGGCAGGACTCGAACCTGCGACCTACGGATTAGAAATCCGTTGCTCTATCCAACTGAGCTACGGGCGCTTTAATCATAACTCTTTGTAGCATAACGACTTCCTGCATGGGGTGTCAACCATTTTTGGCATCAAAAAGCTTCTGCACCATTTTTTGACGCAAGCCCTGGGCAGTTGCAGCCCCTTGCGCGGTGGACTAAATCATCTGCCACGGCAAGATAAAACTCGTGAGTTGTGGCAAAACTTGAGTGCCCTGCATGGATCATCACGTCATGCTTGCCGGGCCTGGCGTTCTACGAGCATCTGGACAATATCATCAGTCAAGGGGAGAGTTTTGTGCTCAGCATCCTTGATAAGCCACTCCCATGTATTCCTGGTGTTCTGCTTGTAATTGACTCCAATAGTCTTTGCATCGAAATCAACATCTGCCCAGGTGCAGTTCAGAAGCTCTGCACGCCTCATGGCAGTGGCCAGAGCAGCCGTTACCATCAAATCCCATTTTCGTTGTCCGTTTTCACCTTTATAACGCAGGAAATAAGTAAATCCATGACCATACTATGTTGGTCGTTTAGTGAGCTTCACCAGTTGTTTCATATTACCTCTTAATCTGATGCTGGATACAGCTCACACGATTCGAGTAAAATTATACAGGAACACGAATCAAAGCGCAAGCCTTTATTTTCCAGCATCAATTTCTTTTTCCACCCACCCCGAAATCGCTTTTTTAGGATACAATGCTTTCCGACATATATGGATTCTGGGTAGCCCACGAACCCTTTTTAGATGCTCGATGACGTTATGATAGTCCTTTGAATTGCTGATCTCAGGTATCCTGAGGAACCGGATAACTTCAGATTCGGTCATCAACTCAGAATTATTGTCAATCTTTGTTGGAACATGTTTGCATAGATTTTGGCCGTTATCTGAATTCATCAAACGATCCGTATTGTTCGCTGCTTTACCCTTCGGAATTTGTGGATTTTAGCCTTATGTTGGTCGTTATAAGAAGCGGCGTCCGCTCAATCTCAGCACTACTCTTTTGCTCATCTGAACCAGCAACTTCCCTCAGCACACCAGCGAATAAAATACTGACCTGGTTAAGCTCGGCCGTGATAACCTTCTCGCTGCTGAAACATTTCGAGCCGGGGGTCAGATTAAGAAAGCCAATGATTTTCTCTGGTCTTCGATTCCGG
>DUZJ01000129.1 GCA_013349615.1 Planctomycetota bacterium
CGGCAAAGACCTGAGCGGCTGGGACGGTGACCTGCGTCTGTGGTCGGTCAAGGACGGTGTCATCCGCGGCGAGACCACGAAGGAAAACCCGGCACATGGCAATACGTTCCTTGTCTGGCGCGGCGGCAAGTTGAAGGACTTCGAGTTGAAACTCAAGTTCCGCATCCAGAACGGCAACTCCGGGGTCCAGTACCGCAGCAAAGAGTTCGACAAGTGGCGTATCTCGGGCTACCAGGCTGAAGTTGAGAACAATCCCGGCAAGGTCGGATTCCTCTACCACGAGGGCGGTCGCGGCTGGCTGGTCAACGTCGGGGACATGATGGAGATAGATAAGGACGGCAGGAAAAACGTTGTCGGCAAGGTTTCCGACGTGGAGGCGCTCAAGAAAGCCGGCTACTACAAAATGAAAGACTGGAACGAATACACCATTATCGCGCAAGGCAATCACCTGCTGCATTACCTTAACGGCTACCCAACGATGGAGCTGGTTGACAACGACCGGGTGACTAATCCAGACGACCCAAAGGACAGCAAGGGCGCCGCAATGGAAGGGCTCTTGGCGCTTCAGATTCACGCGGGTCCGCCGATGATTGTCGAGTTCAAGGACATAAGAATCAAAAACCTGAAGCCGAAATACGGCAATGCCGCCCTTCTCTTCGACGGCAAGGACCTGAATAACTGGGTAGTCAATGGAGATAAGAATAAGAGTAAATGGGTGGTCGGCACCCCAGCGATGTCATCTGAGAATCCGAAGTTGCTGGTGAATAAAGGCGGTGAAGGTGCAATGATCAATCTGGCCGGTCGGCATGGCGACAGCCTGGATTTCTACTCCAAAGACAAAGACAAGTTTGGCGACTGCCGCATCGAACTGGAAGTGATGGTGCCCCAGGGTTCCAATTCCGGTATCTACGTTATGGGTGAATATGAGATACAGGTATTGGATAGTTACGGCAAGGCAAAAATGAGCGGCCATGACATGGGGGCGATTTATGGTGCTGCTCCGCCATCGGTTAATGCCTCCAGGAAACCAGGTGAGTGGCAGAAGTATGTGATTGAGTTTCAAGCTCCGAAATTCGATGCAAGCGGCAAAAAGGTTGCCAACGCGAAATTTGTCAAGGTTGAACTAAACGGCCGGGTACTGCACGAAGACCTTGAGATGAAACGTGGTCCAACGGGCGGCGCCCTGACCGGCAGGGAAGCACCTACCGGCCCGCTTATGTTCCAGGGCAACCATGGCCCGGTAGCGTATCGGAATATCATAGTAAAACCTTTGCTCAAGTAGCTGCATATCGAGGGTACGTCTCGGCAGTTGCGTCAGGAAAGAAAATTTGGAAAGCTGCTTGACAGTAATCGACAGCGATGGGATAATACTTTAAAGTAGCGTAAATGATTCGTTTGTTAAATTTATGGAGTTAACAGGAGCACTATGAGTAATCAAAGAGCTAACAGTAAGATAGATAGGCGCAGTTTTTTGCATTCTGCTGCTGCGGCGGGTGCGGGTTTGGTATTGTCGCCGATGGTCGTGGGCCAGGCAGGCGGCGGTACAAAGCCGGATGATATAAACATAGCTCTGCTCGGTTGCGGAGAACAGGGACAGGTCTTGATGAGCGCCTGCCGAAATATACCCGGCGTTCGCTTTAAGGCGGTTTGCGATATCTGGACCGCTTATAATCAAAGACGGGTTTCAAATCTGCTGGGGAAATACGGCCACGTGAACAATGCTTATGTGGACTACCAGGAAATGCTCGATAAGGAGAAGGACATCGATGCAGTTATAGTTGCCACGCCTGATTTTTGGCACGCTGACCATGCCGTTGCATGCCTGAAGGCTGGTCTGCACGTTTATTGCGAAAAAGAGATGTCGAATACTCTGGCCGGTGCCCGGCGGATGGTACAAGCCGCAAAGGAAACCGGCAAGCTGCTGCAGATTGGCCATCAGCGGCGCAGTAATCCACGGTATATACACTGCTATGAGAAGTTTATCAAAGGGGCAAAGCTCCTGGGCCGAATTACCACGGTAAACGGACAGTGGAACCGCAGTAAGGCGGCGTGTGAAGACCTGGGCTGGCCGAAAAAATTTCCTTTAGAGCCGGCAATCCTCGAAAAGTACGGTTTCAAGTCGATGGAGCAGTTCCGGAACTGGCGGTGGTATAAAGGAATGGGCGGAGGCCCCATTGTCGACCTCGGCTCGCACCAGATTGATATCTATAGCTGGTTCCTCGGAGCAAATCCGAAATCGGTAATGGCCAGCGGGGGTATCGACTATTGGAAGGGACACGAGTGGTATGACACTGTGATGGTGCTCTATGAGTATGAGACCAAGGAGGGAGCTGTCCGCGCATTTTACCAGACGATAACCACCAACAGCAGCCAGGGATATTTTGAAAGCTTTATGGGTGATGAGGGCACCTTAGCTATATCGGAGTCCTCAGCGAGAGGCAGCGTCTATCGCGAACCGGCAGCACCTGATTGGGACAAATGGGTCAAGATGGGTTATATAAGCGAGCCGCCAAAGGAGGAAGAGGAGGCCGATACTGATGCGGTACTGGATGTGCGCGAGTCAGTACCGGTTTCGGAGTACAAGATCCCGGTGACAATGGATAAAAAGTACCATCAGCCGCACCTTGAGAATTTCTTCGATGCTGTTCGCGGCAAGGCCAAGCTTACTTGCCCCGCAGAAGCCGGATATGAAACGGCTGTTACGGTACTGAAGGTCAACGAAGCGGTGGAAGCGGCCCGCAAATTGGACTTCAAGCCGGAGGAGTTTAAGGCTTAGAGTGTATGTTGCTGGTTCCCATTTTGCAATACGTCGCAAAATGGGGGCCCGTTACTTGAAAGACAAACGAATCGACACAGGCGACAAACTATGATAAAAGAGCATTGATAAAAGGATTGCACGCACGTTGAAAAAAGGATTGTTAGTAATAGCTGTTTTGTGTTTTTTGGTTTCGGCCTTATCTGTTTTTGCCGATGCCGACGAGAAAAAAATAGGCGATGAAAGTGACGGCAGCCGGGCCGTTGCGGTTCATCTTATTGAGCTGTTTGACGAGGAAGGTGACAAGATTTCGCCCGATGACGACCCTCTTCTGCCGTTTTCGGCGCGGAAGACCTGCTGCGAGTGTCACATCTATGAGCATAATTATGAGATAATCGGCAAGGCTGGCATTTTAATGCGGCTGATGCTAACATTGCTCCCGGTCGGGCTGGCCAGCCGTGGATTTTTGTTGACGCTGGTACTTGTACGCAGATTCCTCTCTCTTATCGTCCGTGGCCGGGAACGTTCAGGCCTTTGCAGGTCGGCCTGACACATTGGCAGTTTCTCCAGCTTTTCGGCAGACATATACCCAGCGGTGGCCCGGGAGAGCTTGAGAGTAATAACCCAGATGAGAGGAAGCGTGGAGATGAATTAGTGCGCAGCGACATCTCGGGCAAGCTGGAGATCAATTGCCTGAGCTGCCATAATGCTCACCCGGGACAAGACCATGCTGAATACGCCGTGCAGATAGCGCGTCAGAATTATCGCTGGGCAGCGGCTGCCGCCTGCGAATTCGGTTCGGTTAAAGGCATTGCGGCTGCACAGATCGACACTTACGACCCCTTAATGGGCGATGCGATAGCTACAACGTATCGAGAAAATACATTTGACCACCTGAAAAAAGTCTTCTTTGACATCGTCCGAAAGGTGCCCAACGAGCGCTGCTATTTCTGCCATTCCAACCTGGACCTGAGCAAAGATGGCTCGGAAAAGTGGACAGCGGATGAGGATGTGCTTTTAGCTGCGGGATTGAGCTGCGTTGATTGCCACCGTAATGGGCTTGACCATAACATTATCCGCGGATATGAGGGCGAAGATGCAGCATCGAAGAACCCGTTAGCAGCTTCTACAACTTGTGAAGGCTGCCATACGGAGGGACGCCTGGGTGCGCCTGTGCCGGAACATCCGGGCATCCCGCCGGTGCACTTTGAGAAACTCACCTGCACCGCCTGCCACTCCGGTCCGTGGCCTGACCAGAAGACTTATCGTACCAAAACCTCGCGAGCGCATGCTTTGGGAGTTCATGGTGTAAAAAAGACTGATGAAATGCTTCCTCACATAATGTCACCTGTTTTCGCCAGACAGCATGATGGCAAGATAGCTGCTCATAAGCTCCTCTGGCCTGCTTTCTGGGGCAGTCTCAAAGACAAAAAGGTTACTCCGGTTAGTATGGAAATCGTGAAGCGAACTGCCCGTAGAGTCATTGGCCGAAGGATGCTTCTGCCTTCCGGGGATTGGCCTGCGCTGACAGCAGAACATATTACTAAAGCTTTGACCTTATTGTCATCCAATGAGTCAATGGAAGGCGAACCCGTTTACATTTGCGGCGGTAAACTCTACCGGCTCGATGAGTCGGGAAAGCTCCGCGAGCCGGAGGAACACCCTGCTGCTCAGCCGTACCTCTGGCCGATTGCTCACAATGTCAGGCCGGCTGCTCAGTCATTAGGCGTTCGCCGCTGTGAGGATTGCCATTCGACCGATGGGCCTTTCTTTTTCGGTGATGTTGCTGTCGATACTCCTGTTGTTTCGGAAAGAGATTCCGTTAAGAAGATGGTCGAGTTCGAGGGCATCGGCGCCTTCTACGCCTGGGCATTTGCTTTTTCATTTGTATTTCGTCCGTGGCTGAAGGTTGTCGCTCTTGTCTCTGCCGGACTTATTGGTATAGTTTTGTTGTTATACGGGCTTAAGGCCCTGGCCTGCGTTGTGAAGACACTGGCCGAGGGAGATTAGTCTTGATGCTCGATACCGGATACTCGATGCTCGATAAAAACGAGGGACAAGAGGTATGTTTCGTACACTTTCGATAATCGGTTTTATAGTTTGTTTTATGGGCATTGCAGTGTGCTGTATAGCTTCGCCGTGTAAGGGATGTGGTTGGAGGCCCGGTCAGATTTTGAGAAGGCTCGTTCATCTTTTTACAATGCTTTTCGTGGAACAGCGGCTAAACCTGATAGGTGTTCTCAGGAAGCTGGTTTATCTGCTGGCCTTGCTTTGCTTTGTGGTATTGGCCGTCACCGGGTTTGGTCCGCGGCTGTTTTTTGATAAGACCATTTCCGGATATTGGCTGATGCTGCACGCCACCTTTGCGCCGGTTTTTGCAGTCTGCCTGGCGGTTCTGGTTGTGATGTGGGCATCGCACTGCCGTTTCACCGGCAGCGATTGGCCCTGGCTGCAGCGGCTGATTCGGCGTGTTATTTTAGCCAAGACAGTCAGCGAAAAGACGGGAGGCGCTCGCTCTGGTCTGGGGCGGAAGATAACCTTTTGGCTGATTGTGGTATTAGCTTTGCCGTTAATAATTTCGATTATTTCGAGCATGTTTACGCTTTTTGGAACTTATTGGCAGGAATTGCTTTTAGATACGCATCGTTATATCGCATTGGTGCTGGCGATGGTTATAATAGTTCATACCTACTTGATGATACGAACTCAGATGAGGTAATCCCGCACCTACTTTGGGAGTTGATGATTGAATATTAATTCTTCGAGTGCTTTATCAGCAATTCGGTGTTTGGTTCTCAAAGTAGGTGCGGGACGATTTAACGAGGGCGAGGAAAGGAGAAAGAGCCTATGCAAAAGGTGAAAGTGGCTGTTGTCGGGCTGGGTTTTGGAGCCGAGTTTATCCCTATTTATCAAAGACATCCTGAAGCCGAATGTTACGCTATTTGCCAGAGAAGCGAAGACCACCTCAATGAGATAGGTGAGCAATTTGGAATCGAAAGACGGTTCACCAAATTTGAAGACCTTTTAAGTATTGACGAGCTGGACGCTATCCACGTCGTTTCGCCCATAGCCGACCATGCCCGGATGTCACTGGCGTCTCTAAACGCAGGTAAACATACCGCGTGCACGGTTCCTATGGCTACAACTAAAGAAGACTGCCTTGCGTGTGCCGTGGCACGGAAAAAGAGCGGCAAAGTGTATATGATGATGGAAACGGCTGTTTATACACGAGAGTTCCTCTATGCAAAGGAGCTTGTCGAAACGGGAAAGTTGGGCGAGATTCAGTTTTTGAGGGGTTCGCATCAGCAGAATATGGGATTGCCGGGTTGGCCGGATTACTGGTACGGCTTCCCACCCATGCACTATGCGACCCACGCAGTCAGTCCGCTGCTCTGCCTTGCGAAAAGAAAAGTGGAGTCGGTTGTTTGTTACGGCTCAGGCCGAATTAGCGAAGATTATATCAAGCGCTACAATTCGCCTTTTGCAATTGAGACCGCCATATTAAAACTGGCCGATTCCAACCTTGCCTGCGAGGTAACAAGGTCGCTCTTTGACACAATTCGACAATACAGGGAAAGTTTTGACGTGTACGGCACAAAACTTTCATTTGAATGGGAGCAGGTTGCCGGTGAGGGCCCGGTGATTTACTCCGGCTATGAAGATGCCAAAAGGGTAGAGGTTCCGGATTATGGGCGTCTGCTGCCAAAGGAGATAGCTCCATTCACAGGGCACGGCGTCTATGACGATGAACACGAACATACTTCGTTTATTCAGGGTGCAGGACACGGCGGCTCCCATCCCCATCTGACACACGAGTTTATTCGAGCGATTATTGAGGGCCGAGAGTCGGCGGCCGATGCAAAAACCGCCGCGAACTGGACGATGGCGGGGATATGCGCCCACGAATCAGCGATGAACGGCGGCAAGAGAATCGAAATCCCTCAGGCAGACTAATTTTTAAGTAGCTCGACAATTTAAGCGGGAATGTTATACTGGGTTCAAACCCGGCAGTGTGCCGGGTAGAGATAAGTTATGGTATTTTAGTTAGGAGAACAGACTATGAGTAATGGAATGCTGCCAGATTATGTAAGTATGGCCAAGCCGAATCCAATGGAGAATCGGGCACCCTGGTACAAGAACACTGCGCCGACGTACGCCGGCATCTTCCTGTGGTTTGTCTTTTGGAACAAGATGGCCAGCGGGGGAACGGACGCGCCGGGCGGTGTGCTGGGCCAGGGTCTTGGCGCGGCCTTACTTGGTCTGATTGTTGCCGCCTTGCTATGCCACTTTCTGTTTTATCTGGTTCCCGGTCTATTCGGTATGAAAACGGGTCTGCCGCTGTATGTTGTTGGAACCTCGACTTATGGCGTGCAAGGCGGGTTTTTGATGCCGGGTTTTCTGATGGGAGTACTGCAATTCGGGTGGCTGGGTGTCAACGCGTATTTTTCATCGATGGCGCTTGCGCCGCTTTTCGGCGGTAGCACGACAGCGCAGATAATCATCGCCATCGTTTGGGCGGCCGTAGCAGCGTTTGTCGGATTGAAAGGCATTCAATACGTTGCCAAAGTAGCTACTTTTCTTCCCCTGATTCCGTTAGTCATATTGGTGATAATGTTGGGGAAGACTCTCGGTGGAATAGGGGACTTTGAGGCGGAGAAGTTAGTTGCAGCCGGCGCCGCTGAGGGCAGTGAAGCGGTTGGTTTGAGTTTCTTCGGGGTGATAGCCTTGTGCATCACGTATATCGTGGGTTTCTTTGCCACAGCAGGAGCAGCGGGTGTGGACTTCGGGATGAACAACAAGGATGAGAAAAACGTGCAGATGGGCGGCCTGGTTGGCATTGCTCTGGCCACTATCGTTGCCGGCGGAGGAGCTATCCTGATTGCGGCGGGCGCTTTCGGTAAAGGGCTCGGGGCGGGACTCGACACGGCTGATATAGGTTTTATGAGCACTATCATGGGCTCAGAGGGCGCCGGCAAGACCCTGGGCTTGCTGCTGGCTGTTGCAGCCTTTCCACCGGCGTGCTTCTCGTCGTTCATCGCGGCCAATAGTTTCAAGACGACGCTGCCCAAGGTGAATCCTTTCGTTTCGGTCGGCGTCGGAACTGCTGTAAGTATTTTCCTTGCCGTAACTGGTTGGGCAGGAGACGTCGCTGGTGTTTTCACGATTATCGGCGCTTCGTTTGGTCCGGTCTGTGGTGCAATGATGGTTGACTATCTGATGGCAGGTAAGAAGTGGGCGGGTCCTCGTGCGGGCTGGAACCTGGCGGGGTGGATTTCCTGGGTTGTTGGCTTTATCGTTGGAATGGCCCCACTGGTCGGCCTTGCTAACATCCCGGCAGCACCGCTGATAGCGTTTATCGTCGGTGCGGTGCTCTATTATGTGCTTGCCAAGGCGGGGCTTGAGTCAAAAGTGCTTGCGATGACCGCTGCTCCAGCCGAAAGTGCACCGGCAGAAGCCCCAAGTACGGAATAGAGCGACTGAGAGCTAAAGTTTGTAGAAAGCCGCTTAAAATCCGGCTGATTTAACAAAGCAGGGATTCGGCACTCCCGAATCCCTGCCATTCTTGGAAGTCTTTTCTGAAATTTCAAGGCCGGCTTGACAATACCGCGTAAATAAAGTAAGATTAAGAATGTTACCGGGTATGGTATGCCTGGTTTTCTTAAAAAGTAAGAGTTCTGTAAGTCAAACGGGATTTTGGTATTTTTGAGGTCAAACAGAAATGAGAAAAAAAGGTCTTAATTCAATTGTGAAGGTTTCTGTCTGTGTCTTGATAGCGATGGTTTTATTGGTTTCTGCCTCGTGCAAGCAATCCGAGGAGGAAGCTCGGCCGGAGGGGCCGGAACAGAAAACGGCCGAAGAACCGGAAAAGAGTGTTTCGGAGCCCACGGTTAAGAAGGTAGAACAACCTGTCAGCGAGGTTTCAAACACACCCAAATGGGTGCCGATACCCATTGAGCTTCCCAAGCCGATGTTCGTTGGCACGCCGCAGGATACGAAGGTGGTCAACCTGGAGAAACCGCTCGGAAAGCCGCGACCGCCTTTCTATGCCCCGGCCGGGACAAAAAATGCTGCCTTCGAAAAACCGGTAACCAGCACGGATGAATTGCCCATCATCGGTGAGATAGAAATGATAACGGACGGTGACAAGGAGGCGGCTGACGGCAGCTATGTTGAATTAGGTCCCTTCCAGCAGCAAGTTACGATCGACCTTGAAGCGGAGTATAACATTTATGCTGTTTTGGTCTGGCACTACCACAAAGCCGCCCGTGTTTATTTCGATGTGGTCGTGCAGGTTGCTAATGACCCTGATTTTGTCACGGATGTTACTACCTTGTTCAAC
>DUZJ01000136.1 GCA_013349615.1 Planctomycetota bacterium
ACCAAACCGCTGCCGGCGGCACAGTCCTTCGAATTCTGGCGCAGCGATAATGTTGGCAGCTTCAACTCCACTGAAGCAAATCTGCACAGTATTCGAAGAATCGTCGAATTAGACATAAGCCAACAAGGCGGACAATTGTGTATCGTCTGCAATGTGAAGGTTCAAAGACTGTCCCTGCCCGAGCGCGAAGTCACTTCCACTGCACGTGCATACGAAATGTTTTCGCCAAGCCACCCATCGATACAAAGGCTAAGACTGCACCCTGAGCAGAAAGAAAAGATGGCCTGGGTCGAATTAGGCAGTGACAGGCAATTAGCAACGGACATTTTGAAACGGATTTCCTCGATGCTCGATACTCGACGCTCGTCGCTCGATATCGAGAATCGAGTATCGAGTAACGAGATATGAAAGTACTGGTTTGTGGCGGGGCAGGTTATATCGGCAGTAATATGACGGCAATGTTGGCTGCCGCAGGCTTCGAGCCTGTTGTCTTTGACAATCTTAGCACAGGCCACAGGTCAGCGGTCGCCTCGGCTGAGTTTGTCCAGGGTGATTTAGCCGATTACGAATTGCTCGTCAAGACGCTCAAGAAACATAAAATCGAAGCGGTAATGCACTTTGCCGCCTTCATTGAAGTGGGCGAATCGGTGCAGGCGCCGCTCAAATACTATCACAACAATGTCTCCTGCACCCAGAATCTGTTGAGCGCGATGGAGGCAGCCGGTGTAGATAAATTCGTTTTCAGCAGCACAGCGGCCGTATATGGTATGCCAAAACATGTGCCGATTATCGAAGACTCACCAAAACAGCCAATCAATCCCTATGGCGAAACCAAGTGGGCCGCTGAAAGGATGTGTCACTATCAAAGCCAAACAGGAAAACTTACGTTTGCCTCGCTGCGTTATTTCAATGCCTGCGGCTCGGGAGCAAACGCGTCCCTCGGTGAAGACCATAGGCCCGAATCGCATCTCATTCCGCGGGTCATCCAGGCGGCAATGGGAAAAATCGCTGAAATCCAAATCTATGGGACCGATTATCCTACGCCGGACGGCACCTGCGTTCGCGATTACATCCACATAGAGGATTTGTGCAGGGCACATCTGCTGGCGTTGAACAAATTGGAACAGAACAGCGAGCTGGTCTACAACTTAGGCAACGGCGAGGGCTATTCGGTCAAAGAGGTGATTGAAACGGTCAAGCAGGTTAGCGGTAAAGATTTTAAGGTTGTAGAAGCAGACCGCCGCCCGGGCGACCCGCCAATATTGACATCCGACGCAACAAAGGCCAGGACAGAACTCGGATGGAAACCGGAATTGGCTGAGCTGGAAAAAATAATTGCAACCGCATGGCAGTGGCACAACCAAAATCCCAACGGCTACCCTGATTGAATTTCCGAATAACTTCAAAATGCAAAGGAGATTGACCTGTGGAAGAGGTTAAAGCTAAAGTTCAAGATTTTTTAAATAAAAACGACATGAATCCTGCTCACATCGACATGGAAAAGACCTGCCGGATTTTCCTAAAAGAAATGGAACGAGGCCTGAACGCAGAGCAAAGTTCCTTGGCAATGCTGCCTACCTACATCGAAACCGAGCGTCAGATTCCACTGAATAAGCCTGTCATCGTCATGGATGCCGGAGGAACCAACTTTCGTGTGGCCACCGTCATCTTCGACCTGGATGGAAGCTCCAACATCGAGGATTTTAAGCTTTTCCCTATGCCCGGAGTAAAACAGCAAGTCGGCAAAGACAAGTTCTTCAACACAATGGCGGGGTATTTAGACGAAATTGTCGATAAAAGTGAGAACATCGGCTTCTGCTTTTCATATCCGATTGAAATGTTTCCCAATAAAGACGGCAGGGTTTTATATTTCTCCAAAGAAATAAAGGCGGACGAAGTCGCGGGCAGCATGATAGGCGAGAACCTAAATGTGGCTATTAGAAGCTCAGGGAGTATCGGTAAAAAACATGTCATTTTGCTTAATGATACGGTTGCCACTCTGTTGGCTGGCAGAGCTGATGTTAAAGGTATGTCTTTTGGCACTTACATCGGCTTTATTCTGGGCACAGGGACAAATTGCAGCTATATCGAGCTCAACAAGGACATCACCAAAACAAAAGGTCTGGACCTTGCTAAAAGTCAGATAGTCAATGTTGAATCAGGCGGGTTTGGTAAAGCACCACAGGGAAAAATAGACAAAGACTTCGACCAATCTTCAAACAGCCCGGGAATGTACATCTTTGAAAAGATGATTTCGGGCGCCTATCTTGGGCCGCTTTGTTTATGGACTGTACACGCAGCAGCCGCCGAAGGCCTCTTTTCAAAAGATACAGCACAGAACCTGAAGAAAATCAAAGAATTAAGTACAAAAGATATCGACGACTTTATGTCTTACCCCGAAGGCAGGGGCGGGCCTCTATCATCTGCCTTCAAACAATCAAGTGAAGAAGACCTTGCCACGGCATACTTTCTTGTTGACAGGTTAATAGAGCGGGCCGCAAAACTGACAGCCATCAATTTATCTTCTGTCGCCGTCAAAAGCGGCAAAGGGCAGAACCCCTGCCGGCCGGTTTGCATCGTCGCAGAAGGAACCACTTTCTATCAATTAAAGTCGCTCAAGCAGCGAGTTGAGTATTATTTGAAAGACTATCTCGTCAATCAAAAAGGAATATTCTACGAGATTATAAACGTGGAAAACGCAACCTTGATTGGCGCCGCCATCGCAGGCTTGACGAATTAATTGTAATGCTTCAGACGGAATTGGACATTTCCTGAATTTGAATTAGTATGTAAATCAAAGAAAGGGAATGTCCTTTTCACGCTGAACCAGTACATACCAACCTTATTGGCTTTTAGCCAATAGGGAATCACTTTTCACCTCGATATATCTCGATAGTATGATTCTTCCCCAACATTATAGGATTCGATAGGCAAAAGGCAAAACTATCCCCCCTTTTGCTCCTAACAAGAAATTCCTATAATCCAAATTTTTGGGATTAAGAAGGATATAAAACTACAAATCTATGGAGTGTTAAGACAGTCTACTATATAACTACAATAAACTATACTAATCTGGGAGGAAACGAGTCCTCACTACGTGACCATCTTTGAAAATCACCTCTCCAAAATCGGCATTGAAACCACCCCCGCCACTATGACGATAACTTGCTATGCCGTCAATTATTGAAAGCTCTTTTCGAGCATTCGGGTCCGACACATAATCTGCTTTAAATGGTATTTGGGGATTATAAAGTTCCTTGAGAGGTCGATACCAATTGCCAGTGACCCTTAACGGATATCCTTGCATGATCTGCTCTACGTCAGCAAAAGTCATCCCCTGTCCGTGACGTCTTGCGAGAACAATCATTCCAGGTTCTTCACGGTCCAAATATCGACCAGCTCTAATTCGTCCCAAGTTATGCAAAAAGTGATGGCGGGATGTCCATGGAACACTATGAACGACTATCACGGTAAAAATGAAAAGCATATATGGTATCAACACAACCTTACGAAACGGAGCATTTATGAGAGCAAACAGAGGCAGGGCCAATATAATTGCAAATAGTAGATAAGCCAGCAGTATCAAAGGGCGAGCAATATATATTCCTACAAGTCCAGCAAAGATTAATCCTATGATGAGAACAATGACCACTTTGAACAAAATCGACTGAAAGTATTTTGCTTTTATCACCAGTGGGATAATCAAAGAAATGCTTGTTACAAAAGCGAAGACGAAATAGAACAGAGAACCAAAACAGAAGTAAGCACCCATGTCAAGAAGGGAAACAATGGCAAGTCCTGAGAATGCTGGAATGAAGAGAGAAATCTGGCTAAAGCTACGCCGCAACTTGGCATGTTGGATATATGCTCCGATGTACATTGACGCAGGACAGCATATTATAGCCAGGGGTATAAGGGTGCCGAGCAGGCCCCAATTGTAGTGACACGTTGTGGTAACTCTTGGTTCCTTCACACCCAGGGGTCTGATAACTGTGGTTAATACAGAACTTGTTAAGAAGATGATGGATAAGAGCAACGCAATGCTGATACACATCAACAGGCCCATATAGTTCTGCTTAAGCCAGGATATTCTCATCTTTCTACTCCACAATATCAAATCTCAGTTTTCGGTTTTCTATTATCCACCGTATTATAACATAGAAATAACGAACTGCCTGACAACTATATCAATCCGGATAATAGAACCAACCACCATCTGGAGAGTAGCTATGTGAAGTTCCCGTAGTCCCAACAAAATACACGAGCCTGAAACTATTATCCCTGGGTTCATATCTTTGAATGTATTTTTCCAAATGTGGATTCTTGAACGTATACTCTGAGAGGTCTTTTGGGTAACTGCCTGTCTGGACTTTTGTCTTATATACATATTCCACTATGGCATGTGCCTCATCTTGCAACTGAATGAATCGGTATCCCAAAAAAAGTTGATGAGGAATGAGCAAAAGTGCAAGTGCCAGGATAATGACTACAGCTATTTTTCTAAACTTCACTGCATACAATATTATAGGTATGACATTGAGCCAGATAACAACAATATGATATACCCAACTTAAAACTTCACCTATAGTGTGAAATGCAAGCTCTGCACAGAATTTTTCAAGAAGAATAGTAGTTGTAATAAAAATGATGAAAGTTTTATTCCATTTCAAAATCATAAAGACGACTGACAGGATGATAAAGAGTACATAAAAGGGCAAGTGAAAAATAGGCCTGAGTAGCCAATATTTCGGAGGCTCGGAACGGTAAGGATAGGATGCCTGTGAGAGAAGAAAGTGTCCCAAAATCAAAGGTATTGCAATAATAGCCAGAAAAGCAATGAAAGCAAACCATTCTAGTTTTCGATTTCTATGTGTAGGTTCTTTGTCAGCCAGCTCTTTCTTCAATTCTCTCCTATTTTCAATGCTCCTTCCCGTAATCATTGATATTGGGTATGCGAACATTGACAAAAATAGGCAAAGATGCCAACGCCAATCCCAAACTGTATGTTCGAGATGATCGAGGACACGAAAGAACCGGCCAAATAACTCGAGAATGCCAAATAACTCGAGAAAGTAAAAGAAAAATGCGTAGTAGCCAGAAAAGACGAATAGAATCAACAGGACCAAAATAATAAATAACGCAATACCAACCTTATTGGGTTTTAGCCAATAGGGAACCATCGTTCACCTTGATATATCTCGATAGTATGATTCTTCAGTAGTATTATAGGATTAGTTGTGCTGGAAATAAACAAAAGAATTCCCACAGGTCTCATCATCAATAGTTTTTTATTTATATCTAATCCTGGACAATTCTGAGGGGGGGAGGAACTATGCCGGAGAAATAGGAAATTGTGAATCAGAGTTCTCCCTCCTCCTGAAGAATTTCCATTCGCTGCCGTGTACTATTTCTATCGGTGTTTTGCTTTGACACAATCGGCTGTTCGCGTCTGGTCAGCTCATAAGTATCATTGGCAATAGCGACCTGCTCATTTGCGGGAATTACAAAGACCTTGACTCTGCTGCCGTCTGTACTGATTTCAGCTTCTTTTGCGACAACCGTCTGGTTTGTTTTCCCGTCAAGCTGGATGCCTAACTGGGTTAGGCCGGTACATATCTGCTGACGCAGGGACACGGCGTTTTCCCCTATACCGCCCGTAAAGACTACAGCGTCCACGGTATCCAGAACGGCACAATATACGCCGATGTACTTCTTGATGCGGTAGCAAAAAATATCGATAGCGAGCTGTGCCCGAGGGTCGCCCTGGCCTGCGAGTCTCACGAGATTCCTCACGTCGTTCGAGACACCAGATATTCCGAGCAGACCGCTTTTCTTGTTGCACAGCTCTTTCAATGCTTTTACGTCGTATCCTTTATCGCCAAGATAAAAGAGTATCGACGGGTCAAGGTCGCCGGAGCGAGTCCCCATTGGCACGCCTTCCAGAGGCGTAAATCCCATAGAGGTATCAATTGACCTGCCCTTTTTGACAGCGGTAACAGAGCAGCCGTTTCCAAGATGACAGGTAACGGCGTTGATATCATATTTTCCACGACCCATTATGGCAGCGGCCCGCCGCGCAACATATCTGTGCGAGATTCCGTGGAACCCATATCTGCGAATGTGATACTTCTCATAAAGCTCATACGGCAAGGCATACATGTAGGCGACTTTCGGGATGGTGGTATGAAATGCGGTGTCGAAGCAGGCGACCTGCTTTGCGTCAGGAAGTCTACGCTGCACAGCCTGTATGCCCGCGAGGTTGGGAGGATTGTGCAGCGGGGCAAGGTCCGCGAACTTCTCTATAGATGCGATTACCTTTTCATCAATAATTACAGAGCCGGTGAACTCTTCGCCTCCGTGAACCACCCTGTGACCGACGGCGCCAATTTCAGAAAAGTCCCGTATGACTCCCACATCCCCGCCGACAAGAGTCTCCAAAATAAGCTCCATTGCCTTGCCGACATCTTTGACCTTTTTTTGCAGGGTGTGGGTCTTGCCATTAAAGAAGTGAGAGAGCTTCGAGCTTTTCTCGCCAATTCTTTCCACCTCCCCTTTAGCCAGGACTTCCACCTGGGGCATCCGGTACAAGTGATACTTGACCGAGGAGCTTCCGGCATTGATAACGAGTACTTTCATCCTAAAATTATCCTTTCGCTATATGCGCCTTTCTTGCCGCTTTCGTGCTTCTTTTTTTTCTACACCTACTGCACTAAAGTTAATACCACCGCTGAAACTATTGTCTCTACACTTGCACCTCTTGAAAGGTCTGTTATAGGTTTTGCAAATCCCTGCAGGAACGGCCCAATGGCCTGGGCTCCGGCCATATATTGTGTGAGCTTGTAGGCGATGTTGCCGGAATTAAGGTCGGGGAAAATAATGACGTTGGCCTTGCCCGCCACAGCACTTTCATCCTTAACTTTCCTGGCGGCTACCCCTGGAATTATTGCCGAGTCCGCCTGAAATTCGCCGTCAATAGCTAATTCAGGCTCCCGGGCCTTCGCAATTTTGAGGGCTTCCTTGACTTTATCCACACCTGGGCCGAAAGCACTGCCCTTAGTAGAGAACGATAACATGGCTACACGCGGCTCCTGGCCGAGAAGTCTCCTTGCGCTCACAGCCGAAGCCAGTGCTATATCGGCGAGCTGTTCAGCCGTGGGGTCGATGTTGACAGCGCAGTCGGCGTAAATGAACGGTTTGTCTTCCTCTCCAAGAAAGTTGGGAATAACCATAAGAAAATAGCTTGAAGGAGTTTTGATACCAGTGCTCATTCCTACGGTTAAGACTCCGGCTTGAATAAGAATTGATGTCGCGCTGGCAACACCACCAACGGCAGCATCAGCATCGCCGCAAGATACCATCATTCCCGCGTAGAATAGCGGCTTGACGACTATGCGTTTCGCCACGGCGGAGGAAATGCCATCTCTTTGGCGGCTGTACTCTTCAGCATAAAAATCGAGCTTCTCGCTTTCTTTCGGGGCTATGGTTTTGATACCATCGAGATGGACACCGGCCTTTTCGATTGCGGCTTCAAGCTGTTCGGGGCTACCGAGCACAATTGGCTGTGCAATATCTTCGTCTTTAAGTCTTCGAGCAGCCTGAATTATCCGCTGGTCTCTACCCTCCGGCAAAACAACTGATAGATTTTTCCCTCTTGCTTTCTCCTTAAAATTGCTTATAATATCCATCTTCACTACTTCCTTGTTTTGTAAAAACTAACATCCTGTTGTTATAGTTCAGTTTTTAAGGTTAACTGTGAGCTTAGACAAATGCAAGAAGAATTTGAATTTGTACGATTAGTAGGAAACGAACGAAGAGTCGGCTCTTACCTTGCCAGCGTCTCACAACACTGGGAAGGTAATAAAGGACGTTTTCTAATGATAAGCCCCCACGATGACGATGCGGCTCTGGGAGCGGGCCTGCTTATCCAATTAGCTAAACGGGAAAATATTCCAGTGCATATACTAATCGTTACCGACGGCAGTATGGGCTATTGCAGTGTTGACGAAAAAGACAGCATTGCTGAAATCAGGCGAAATGAAAGTTTCGAATGCTACCAGGCTCTGGGTGTGCCGAAAAAAAATATTGTCTGGCTTGGCTTTCCGGATTGTCGGCTAAACAACTACCGCGGCAGAAGCCTCGCCGAGCCGAACGATTCCGTAGCGATTAGAGGTTTTACAGGATTGCAAAATGCCTTCACCTATCATCTGCGAAAGATAAAACCGACGCAGTGTTTTTTGCCTACAAGCAACGATTTACATCCCGACCACCGTATAATTTACGATGAGTTCCTGATAAGCTTGTTTCACGCGGCGGGTAATATCTGGCCTGAGCTGGGTAAGCCTTTAATCAGGGTGCCGTACGTTCATACATTTGCGGTTTATTGTGATTTTGCCGCGCCTCCGACACTTCGTATGCGCACGCCGATG
>DUZJ01000150.1 GCA_013349615.1 Planctomycetota bacterium
GAACGCCTTGCCTGTAATAAATTCTTTAAAGCTTTCGGGCGTGTCGTGGATATCAAAATTCTCATCACTGAATTCAAGCTGACCTATCAAACCTCTCTCTAAGGATATGCCCGCACCTAACAATCCCCAGCGTGTTTTACCCTCTTTTATGTGCACCTCCACATTTTTCTGTTCAGGCTCATCACTGTCCAAAGGCGTAATAGAAACCGCCTCGGCCATTGTCATATTTTGTATGTTTTTTTCCAACTTACCTCCGGTTTCCTTTGGAGCAATATCAGCGTTGTACCATCGACCAGGCTGGAAATCCTGCTCATCCAATATCCGCCGGATCACCTTATCCTGTGTTTCTTTGTTGCCGGTTATATCTATCCAGCCGATACGAAACCGCCCGCCCTCAAATATTGTGTATTCAACGTTGATAGCGGCGACGTCGGGAATAAACTCAGGACTGGCCAGCTCAACCTTAGCGTCGACGAAACCCTGTTCACGGTAAAGCCTAAGCAGCCGTTTAACATCCGCCTTGGCTTCTCGACCATTGTAGATTTGGCCCGGCTCCAGTTTCACCTGCGCCAGCAATTGTTTCTCGTCGAACGGCTTCCTGGCTGTGCGCTTCTGGTCGACCTCCGGGTTCGCAGACTTAAGCACAATCTCCTCAATAGTTTTACCTTCTGCATCGATAAACTTCAGGAGAATTTTCTCAACAATATAGAGTGTTCTCTCCTCAATGGTGAAAGTGATATTGACTTTGCTCCGGTGGTCGGTGAATTTTGTTTTTACGGTTATGTTGGAATCGAGAAAACCCCTGTCCCAATAGATATTTTTCAGCGCCCCCAAATCTTCAGTCACTATTTCTTTGGTGTAAGGCTTCGGCCAAAGAAACCATTTTTTTTTCGTTGTCTTTATGACCTTTTTAAGTTGCCCGTCCTTTAGAGCTTCATTGCCGTTGAAGCTCACCTTCCTAATCTTGACCTTCGGCCCTTCATCAATTTGATAAACCACTTTGCCGGCGGCTAACTTTCCCTCATCGAGTGCCACTTGAATAAAAGCAAAGCCCTTTTTGCGATAATACTCCTCGACGCGGTCTCTGCCGAACTCAGCCAGGACTGAATCGATGTCGTCGCCTTTTTTGAAGCCAAGTATCCCCAGGAGACGCTTATCTTTATACGTGCGCTTGTCGTTGGCAAAGTCAAAATCGATTGACTTGAGAGTATATCTTCCGGTTCCCGCGCCAGTCTCGCTTACCTGTGAATAGGCTTGCGGGCCGCGCAAAAGCGATATCAAAATAAGAATACACAAATGCGATTTTGTCATCCGTTCATATTTCCTAAAAGGGGGCCTCTTCTGGCTGCGCGATGCTTTCAAACCGTGCAGAAGGAACTTCGGCATAAGAAGCAGTTTCAAAGCGCGTAAATTTTTCTATGAATATCAGGTCTACATTTCCGATGGGGCCGTTGCGTTGTTTGGCTATTATCAACTCCGCCTTATTGGTCTTTTTCTCCTCATAATCCTTTTCACCGCGGTGGTAATAGTCTTCACGGTGCATCAGCATCACAACATCGGCGTCCTGCTCGATACTGCCGGACTCACGCAGGTCGCTCATCCTGGGCCTGTGACTCTCTCTGCCTTCCGGCGAGCGATTCAATTGGCTTAGAACCACAACGGGAATGTTCAACTCTCTGGCCAGAGCCTTAAGATATCTTGAAATTGTCGAGATTTCCTGCTGTCGTGACTCAACCCTTCCCGTCCCTACATGCATCAACTGCATATAATCAATTATAATGCATTGTATATCGTGCTGGCTCTTGAGCCTTCTTGCCTTGGCACGGACTGCCAGCGGCGTCAGCGTCGAAGTATCATCGATATAAATTGGCGCTTCATACAACAGGCCGCAGCCCTCCCTGAGCTTCTCGAGATTTTCAGTATCGAGCATCCCTCTTCTTACTGACTGTAAGTCAACTTGACTCATGCTGCACAAAAATCGCATAGCCAACTGCTGTTTGCCCATCTCTAATGAAAATATTACGACCGGGATCTTCTCTGTAACGCCTATATGCTCTGCGATATTCAATGCCAGGGCTGTCTTGCCCATACTTGGTCTTCCGGCAATTATTATCATCTCCCCGTTCTGGAGCCCGCAGGTCAGGTCGTCAAGCCCGGTATAACCGGTCGCCAGGCCCGTAACCAGGCTTCCCTTACGATTCTCTATAATCTCAAAAGCCTGAGTGACCAAATCCTTTAACGAACTGGCGGCACCGGTTATCTTTTTATCCGTGACGGCAAAAATCTTACGCTCCGCTTCGTCGAGTTTTTCATTTGGCTCGCCGATCTCATTATACGCATCGTCTAAAATTGCGCTGGCCGCGGAAATCATCTCACGAAGCAATTGTTTGTCTTTGACAATCCCGACGTAATACATCACGCTCGCCGAAGATGGCACAGACTCCATAATCTTGGCAAGATATTCCACACCTCCGGCGGCTTCGAGCTGCTTACGTTTTTCAAGCTCATCGCGAAGCAGGACCGCATCGGTGGCCTCTCCTTTATTCTTTTCGTAGAGCGCGATGATAGCGTCGAATATGTAGCGATGCTCGACGCGGTAAAAAGCGTCTGTTTTCAACTGCTCTACGACCTCACTGATGCACTGGGGGTCGATTATCATCGAGCCTAATACGGCCGCTTCAGCCGCTAACGATTCGGGCATACTGCGATTGGCCAAATTCGGCCCCAGACGAGCTGCCCCGGCAGCTACCGGCGCATAACTGCTCCTTTCGTTACTTGTCTTCGTTGACTGGTTCACTGTCACCTTTCTGCTCAGGTTTTTCCTGTTCGGTTTCTTTCTGCTCGGCTGTAGTATCCTCGGCTTCGGCGGCCTTTTCGGCTGCCTCCTTTTCAGCGGCCTTTATGGCCTCAACGTCTCCGCCTTCGGGTACGACCACGACGCTGACCGTAGCGGTCAGTTCGTCGGCAAATTTAAGTGTTACCTGTGACGTTCCCACCTGCTTTATATGTTCGCCAAGTGCTACAAACTCGTCGGCAATTTCAAATCCGAGCTGGCGCAGGTTTTGAGCTATCTGGCCGGCTCCAACCGAGCCGAACAGGACACCCTGCTCGTTGGCTTTGGCGGCGACGACTGCTTCTGCTCCTTCCACCGCTTTGGCCACCACTTCCAGCCGCTGCCTGTCGACTTTCCTTTCCTCTGCGCGCTTGGCCTTTTCTTTAGCTATGGCCCGCAGATTATCCTCAGTTGCGGGCTTAGCCAAACCCTGCGGCAGCAGGTAATTTCTCGCATACCCCGTGTTGACTTCCACAACATCTCCGAGCCAGCCGAGTTTATCAACATCTTCGCAAAGCAAAACCTTCATCCCGTTAGACATATATGGATATTGTGAAAGTTTCTTCTTATGTCTACCCATCTTTTTACCTTTCGAATGTTTAACGGGATTCATATTTCGTGCCCTTCTGGATAAATGGTTGCAGGTTACCACTGGCCAGTTACCAATTACCAAAAATTACGTAGTAAACGGCAAAAGTGCCATATACCTGGCGCGTTTAATCGCCTTTTTTGCTTTTCTTTGACAGCCGGCGCAGTTGCCGCTGCGCTTTCGCGAGTATATCTTGCCGCGATTAGTTAAAAGCTTTTGCAGGGTGTCCACGTCCTTGTAGTCAATGTATTTTACGCCGTTTCTGCAGAAACGACACTGCGTCTGTTCACGAGCACCTGGTGGCCCCGCACGCCTTCTTCGAGTTTGCCGAAAGCCCGCAGCGCCTGATTCTGGTCTCCCGCGTTGCGGGGTCACTCTATTAGTTGGTTTTCTTTTTTGTGTTCTTGCCATTTTTTACCTGTCTATTCTTATGTTCCCCCGCTGCTTCTATGCGAAGCAAAACGGCGGGGGTGAGTTAAAACGGAATATCATCTGCATCGACACTGTCGGGGTACTGTTTTTCTGCTTGAGAACCGGCCTCCGCTTCTTGCTTTCGCCTGGAAGCAGCGGGGGCTGCACTTTGCTCGTTTTGTCCGGCATCTTGCCTCTGCCCGCCGGGGAGGAACTGAAAGTTTTCAACTGTAACCCTGTGTTTGCTGCGTTTTGTTCCGTCCTGAGATGTCCAACTGTCGAAAGTCAGCCTGCCTTCAACAAACAACGGTCTGCCCTTGCTCATGTACTTGTTTATATTCTCGGCAGTTCGACCGAACGCCCGGCAATCCACAAAACACGTCTCCTCTTTTTTTTCGCCATCCCTGCTTGTCCATTTGCGGTTCACCGCCAGTCCGAAATCAACTACTGCGGTCTGGTTGGGCGTATACGACAACTGCGGGTCGCGAGTCAGATTGCCCATCAGTAAAACTTTATTAAAACTACTCATTTCAAAATCCCCTTTCCGTCCCCCACTTCTTGCTTTCGAAAGAAAGCAGGGGGCTGCTGCTCATTCCGCCTCGGGGCGGACTCAGGAATCTTTTTCTGTTTCCGGCTGCTCCATTTGCTCCGGTTCAATCACATCCACAGCCGTGGGTTCGGATGGCTGCTCCGGTGCAATCGCATCCGCTGCGGCAGGGGCGCCTGACTGTTCCGGCTCCCCGGCTTGCCCTGTTTCTTGTTGAGTACTTGTCTTCTCCGGCGATTCTTCAACAGCATTTTGGGTTTCCAAATCCTCTTTATCGCGTTTGGGCTCTTTCTGTTTTTCCTTTTCCGCCTCAGTACCGGCAATATCTTCTTGGGTTTCCATTTTGCCCCCGCTACTTCGTTTTTGCGAAGCAAAACGGCTGGGGGCCTCTTCAACATTTTCGGCATCCCTTGTCTCGGCACTCAGAATCAAAACACGCATAATTTGCTCTGAGAGCTGTATATCTTTTTCAATGTCCTGGAGTCTCTCGGCTGCAGCCCTGAAATAACAAAGGATATATGTCCCCCTGGTTTTGCCGTTAATTTTGTAGGCAAGTTTTCTAACGTCCCATTTTTTCATAGAGACAATCTCAGCCTTGGCCCTTTCCAATATGGTTTTGATAGTTCCAATAATCTCGTCCCAATTCTGCGAGCTATCAGTTGAATCAACAAGAAACATAGCTTCATACAATCTGGGTTCCCATTTCGTCACCTTTTTGCGAAATTGGGTTTCTCTTTTAACGGCAGTTTCCAAGCCAAATACCTCCTGTTAAAATTAAATTAGTGTTTAGTTTTCCTTTTTATCAGTTATCCACGGTTGAACTTATTCATCGCCGATTCAATACCGTGTTCAACCCAGCAAAATACTGCCTCTCGCGACCTCTCGATTGCTTCATCCAGCAGAATTCTCTCTGACTCTGTTGGCTTATCGAGAACAAAATCTACCGCAGGTTTTCTGCCACTTTGGCCGATGCCGATTCGCAAACGCGCGAAATCCTCAGTGCCGAGCTTTTCGATAACATCAGCCAAACCATTATGTCCGCCGGCCGAACCCTTTGACCTAATCCGGAGCCTGCCAGGTGGTAACGCCAGGTCGTCGGTTACAACAAGCAAGTTGCTCAAACCAAGTTTGTAAAAACCAACCGCTGTTGCGACAGCCTGACCGCTGCGGTTCATATATTGCCACGGCTTTAACAATATTAACTTTTTATCTGCGAATTCGCCAAGCCCAAAACGAGCGCCAAATTTTCTTCTTCTTACATCTACCTTCAATGCCTCTGCCAGCGAATCAATTACTCTAAAGCCAATGTTGTGACGCGTATCGACATATTGGTCGCCCGGATTTCCCAGGCCGACGACCATTTTCATGCCTCCGGCCATAGGCACAAAATCTCTATTTGATACCCGCCATAGGCGCTTTAGAAGTCCACTCATAGCTGATATCCACGTTCGAGGCTCGAAAATCACTCTTTGGTTTTTTCTTCTGACGATTCCTCCTCAGTCTCCTTAGCCTCGGTAATAACTTCAGGAGCAGTCGGTGCTTCTTCTTCAACCTCTTCGGCTGCCTTGGCAGCAGCGACCAGACTACAGGTAACGAGCAGCATATCCGGCGGGCTTGACAGCCGCGTGCCCGCAGGAAGCTCGATATCTCTGGCATGCAGGGTGTCACCTATATCCATATCTGCCACCGAGACAACGATATTTTCGGGAATTTCGGCGGCTTGACACTCGATTTCCAGATGGTCTGTATGTTCACTGATAACGCCGCCTTCGTGAGTGCCTTTTGCTTTTCCTTTAAGCTCGATAGGAACTGTTACTTTAATGGTCTCGCCTGCGCTCACTCTCATCAGGTCCACATGAATGATATTTTTTCCGAGATAGTCATATTGCAGGTCTTTAACGAGCATCTTTTGTGCCTTTTTCCCGACCTGCACATCCATCAGTCGATGCCCGTGATGCAGCCCTTCGGCCAGATTATGTGCATCTAACGAAATAGCCACCGGCTCTTTTTTATGGCCGTAGACAATAGCGGGTATCCGGCCCTGCTTGCGTTCCCTCGCGGCCGCCTTTGAGCCGGTGTGTTCTCGAATTGTCGCGGTCAGTCGCAAAGTTTTTTCCATAATCTCCTCTTACAATTGTCAATAGTCAGTAAATAGGTTGCTAACTGATTCATTTCTATGAATTCTCTTGATGGCTTCGTCTAACATAGACGATACAGTCAGGACTTTGATATCGCCACACTTTTGGGCTGCCGGAGTCAGCGGTATCGTGTCGGTAACTACTATTTCATCAATCGGGGCCTTTTTCAGTCGTTCTAAAGCCTGTCCCGCGAAAACGCCGTGTGTGGCACCGATATATATATCTTCAGCTCCCCGCTCTTTCACCAGCCTGGCTGCACTGCAAATCGTCCCTGCGGTGGCAATAATATCATCGCACATCACAATATTTCTACCTTTAACATCACCGATGAGCTCCTGTGCAATGGCTTCACTGCCACTGACCCTTTTTTTATTCACAATCGCCAGCTCGCCGCCTAAGCGGTCTGCATATCTGGACGCTATCTTCATATTACCCACATCCGGCGACACTACTGTTAGATTACTGATTTTTTTGTCCCTGAAATACTTGCTCAATACCAGTTCGCCCGACAGGTGGTCAACCGGTATATCGAAAAAACCCTGTACCTGTGCTGCGTGCAGGTCAATCGCCAGGACCCTGTCGGCGCCGGCGTTGGTAATAAGATTTGCCACCAGTTTAGCGGTGATGGGCACTCGCCCTTCATCTTTTCTGTCCTGCCGGGCATATCCAAAGTAAGGAACAACCGCAGTGATGCGGGAGGCAGAGGCCCTTCGCAAACAGTCTAAGTAGATTAGAAGCTCTACTAAATTCTCATCAACAGGCCTGCACGTTGATTGCATAACGAAGCAATCCCTGCCGCGAACATCGTCCTCGACCCGGATGACCTTCTCACCATCGGCAAACCGCTCAATCTTCGCGCCGCCGGGCGGAATCCCTAAATACTTACAGACAGCCCCGGCCAACTCTGCATTACCACTGCCGGAGAATATCTTCAGATAATCTTTCAGAAACATCTTGCTTTTTCCTTCTCACTGTCTACCGCAGAGCCTGCTGTGGAATTCAAATATGAAGAACCGTACCGACGCCTGGCGGATTTGGACTTCTGCGGTCAATCCTTTTGCTCCTTCTGTCCTAATTTGTCTGCGTTTTCCTGCGACACTACTGTTCCCGCACTTATATGCGAGCCGTCCTTCAACTCAAGCGGGGCTATCAGCACGGCACCTGAGCCGATGTAGCAGTCATTGCCTATATTGGTCCGGTTCACCTTTTCGCCGTCGAAATTGGCTGTTATCGAGTCTGCGCCCATATTAACATTGCGTCCCACAGCAGCATCACCGATATAGCTGTGGTGCCGTGCTCGAACGCCATCAGCCAAAGTCGAATTTTTAACTTCCGTGAAAACACCTAACACAACATCGTTTTCCAGGACCGTGCCGTGCCTGAGATGAGCGAACGGCCCGACCCGACAGCCCTGGCCGATTTTGACCTCGCCGTGAATATATGTGAACGGCTCAATCACTGTATCCTGCCCGATTTGTGCTCTTATATCAATCCAGGTGTTATCAGGGTCGACTATTGTAACTCCGTTGTTCATCAATTCCAGTTGAATCCTGCGCTGCATAATCTTGTTTGCTTCGGTAAGCTGTACCCTGCTGTTGATACCCCTGGCTTCGTTTGGCGGTACCGCTGTAACAGCTAAAACTTTATGACC
>DUZJ01000127.1 GCA_013349615.1 Planctomycetota bacterium
CCACGCAAAGGATTTACGCCCGTCGATGCCTTGCCCACATTGCCCGTTAGCATTGCCAGATTTGCCAGCGATAGCACGTTATCAGTGCCTGTCGTGTGCTGTGTGATGCCCATACTGTAAATAATACTGGCGGTTTCAGCTCCGGCATATATTCTCGCCGCCGTGCGAATTTTCTCGGCGGGTATTGTCGTAATGGCTTCCGCTTTTTCGACAGTTATGTCTTTCAATACAGGTTTGAGCTTTTCAAAATCCTCCGTCCGCTCGTTTATAAAGTCTTTGTCGTACAATTCCTCATCTATAATTACGTTCATCATCGCATTAATAAGCGCTACGTCCGTGCCGGGCTTTTGTCCGACATGCAGCTTGGCAAATCGGGTCAGGTCGATTTTACGCGGGTCGGCCACTATCAACTCGGCACCATTTTTCATCACCGCCTCTTTTATATAGAGACCAATCACCGGATGGGCCTCGGTCGTGTTTGAGCCGATGACAAAGATGCAGCCTGCATTTTTGAGCTCATCTATCGAATTGGTCATGGCACCGCTGCCGAATGCTCGCGCAAGACCGGCCACCGTCGATGCGTGACACAGCCTTGCACAGTGGTCAACGTTGTTGGTGCCTATGCACGCTCGCATGAATTTCTGAAAGACGTAGTTGTCTTCGTTCGTACATTTGGCCGATGAAAGCCCGGCGATACTATCGGCACCGAACTCGGAGCGTATTTGCTTTAGACGTTCGCCAATATACTTAATTGCCTCTTCCCATGTCGCTTTTTCAAATTTGCCGTTTCTCTTGATAAGCGGCTCGGTCAGCCTTTTATCACTGGCGACGAAATCCATTCCGAATCTTCCCTTCACGCACAAGTTGCCGTTGTTGGGAACACAGCCGACCTCGCTGGTTACGTGGACAATTTTGTTTGTCTTTGGATTTACGTTAAGGTCAATCTGGCAGCCAACCCCACAATATGCACAGGTCGTTCGTGTCCTGGTCATATCTTTTTCGCGGCCCTTACCTATGGCAGCACGCTCCAGCATCGCACCGACAGGACAAATCTCGATACATCCTCCACACAAAACACACGAACTTTCCTGAAGGTCTATTCCAAACGCTGTGCCGACCTCTAATTGCCGCAGACGGCCGCAAAATGTCAGGGCTTCTGCCTTCTGTACCTGTTCGCAGTAGCCGACACACAAGCCACACAGAATACACTTGTCCGGGTCATAAAGTATCGCTTCACTGTTAGCGGTATAATTCGGCCTGCGAGGGCTTCGCTCCGGCAAACCAAAGCGTCCTTCGTCCGCCTGATAGCGGTATGCGTAGTCCTGAAGCTTGCACGCACCATCTTTATCGCAACTTGTGCACGCCACCCGATGCTCCGACAGAATCAACTCTAATACTGTTTTTCGTATGGCTGCAATCTCGTCATTCTCGGTGGCAACTTGCATACCTTCGGCCACCGGTGTATTGCACGATGTTGTCAGGCCCCGACGACCTTCTATCTGCACTACACACAGCCGGCATGTTCCTGCCGGCTCCAAACGTGAATCATAGCAGAGGTGGGGAATGTCAATCCCAATTTCTTTAGCCGCTTCGAGAATCGTTGTCCCTTCTGCGACCGTTACTTCTCTGCCGTCAATTTTTAAGGAAACTTCTCTCATTCTTATATTGTCCTGTAATCGAATTCCTATTTTGAAATCTTGGCAAGAGCCGCCTCGAAATCCTGCGGGAAAAGTTCCAATGCTGAGAGTACCGGAAGCGGAAAAGACTGCCCCATTCCACAAGTGGATACCGCCACGCAAGCATTGCCGATTCGGCGTAATTGCTCCAAATCCTCATTTGTTCCCTCGCCTTGAAAAAGCCTTTCGATGATTTCCTTCATTCTCACAACTCCTATCCGGCACGGCGCGCAGCGCCCACAGGATTCGAATCCATAAAACTCCATCAGTCCTTTGACAATATCAACCGCGCTTCTGCCCTCTTCGTAGACTATCACTCCTGCGGTGCCAATTCCACTGCCGGCTTGGCGAATGGCTTGGGCGGTGAGTCTGCATCCCAGAGAAGCTCGAGCAAGAAACGCACTTGTTCCTCCGCCGGGTTGGACCGCTTTTACTGGCAGACCACTCGCTGTTCCTCGGCCAAATTCATCGATAAACTCTGCCATCGTTCCTGAACCGACCTCAAGCTCATAAACTCCGCTTTTTTTAACGTCCCCGGATAGCGAAAAAAGCCTCGTTCCCGGCTCATCCTCAACACCGAGCTTGCGATACGCTTCTACACCACCGCCTACAATCACCGGTACGTTTGCGAGGGTTTCGACGTTATTTACGACCGTAGGCTTTCCAAACAGTCCTTTTTCTGTTGGATATGGCGGCTTCAACCGGCTGGCAGCGCGGCGTGTCTCAAGCGATGAGATAAGTGCAAACTCCTCACCCGTTATATAAAGTCCTTTACCCGTGACCACCTGCAGGTCAACTGAGAGTCTTGAACCTAAGATGTTGTTCCCCAGAAGTCCGGCTTTTCTCGCCTCACTAACAAGTCTCTCCCACAGCTCGATGGTCCGGTCGTACTCGCCGTTTATGTAGATGTAGGTCTGTTCAGCTCCAATAGCACAGGCCCCGATAAGGATTCCTTCGAGAACCATCCAGGGGTCGCCGTCGAGCAGGACCTTGTCCTTGAATGTCCCCAGCTCGCCCTCTTCGGCATTACAAATAAGGTATTTTTCTCGCTGTTTTTCACTGGCAGCCATTGCCCACTTCGCCCCTGTCGGGAATCCTGCGCCGCCCCGGCCAACCAGGCCTGCTCGTTTAATCTCCTCGATTACCGACGCAGGCCCCATCGCCAGGGCCTGCCTAAGAGCCACCAGGCCTCCCTCTGCCTCGTATCCCTTCATATCCAGCGGGTTGTGCTTGCCCACTCGACGAGTTAAGAGCTTTGTTTCCTTCATGTTAGTCCCCGCACTCCAATCCCACCTTGAAGTCTCTGTATGATGTCAGAGCGCCGTAAATTCGGGCCTCGGTAAAACCAGTCCTTATCGCAACGTCGCGGACCACCTCCCTCGGTACGTTCCCGAACGCCTCTTGAACTTTGCCTAGAAACATAAATAAGTTTTCCGCGGTTATACCTCCGACATCTTTGATTAGATTTTTATACGTCTCGATTTTGAAATTTTGCATTTTTTCGCTCCTCAAGCTCGCTGGCATTGTACCGGCGAGGCTGCCGATTACATCAAAGAGTCCTCTTTATTCAAGTCCATATTCACTTCCCTAAGGATAGCCCACGTAAAAGTTTACCGTTCTGACTTCAAAAAAATCATATTGTATCCCCGGTTGACACCAAGTCAAGACAAAACCGGCATTACAGACCGTGCGGGTGCGGCAGATGTTTGCCAAGCCGTTCAGTCAATATAGGAATTGCGCAGGTTATCGAAGAAGCCGCAAAAATGTGAAGAATGAATAGAACCCTTATCCGGCAATAATTGAGTCCATCCGGAATGAGGGTCTTGATACAAAGCCTTTCAAACTCATCTTTGAATTTTTAACACTATTTTTCAAGTTCAGCACAATACGCAAGACGATTTTCTTCACTAACTTCTATTTGTGCAGCAGCATCGGCTCAGCCCGCTTCACGAACTGTATCGCAACGCCCCAGGGGTCGCGCAGCATGGCTATTTCATCGCCGCTCGATGTTATGGATACATCTCCAACAGGCGTCGCACCGGCAGTTATGAGCTTGTCTCGAATGCCTTTTACATCATCTACCATGAATGCGATATGAAGCAAAAGCGGATCCATCGAAGTGTAATCGGGTACGGCTTCGGGTGGATTGTGGTATATCTCAAGCATCATATTTCCTCCAGAGTCGGAAATAAAGTGCATATTGACCGGAGGAGGTCCTTTCCTGACGACCTTCATTCCTAGGTTCTGACAATACCATTTTGCCATCCCCACAGGGTCCTCAACATTTATGGCGACGTGTTCGAGACGTATCCTGCCCTTTCTTTTGGTCTTCTGTAACTCTTTGCCGACGACCCTATTGTTGTCTTGCCCGGTCGAACCTGCATTCATCTTACTGCAGCCGGCTACCAGCGTTACGGTGAATATTACAAACGCACACAGTAGGAGACCGAATCTAAATTTACGAGCCATCTAAATTTTCCTTTCGATTATATAGCAAGGTTGAAAAAGACTTAAGCACTCTAACAAAACCAAATTTTTCATTCCGAGCGCAGCCGAGGAATTTATTAAAATAATCCCGCGAAGCGGCTCCTCATTTTGAAGTCAGGTTTTGTTAGAGCCTCTTAATTCGCTAATATTTACCAATTTCACATCGCTTAGTAAACAGAATAAAATCCAATTTTTCTGATGTCTTTAACTGCAAAATGAGAATGGCAGGACCCGAACCTGCGACCTACAAATTAGAAATCCGTAATTGCCACGGTAATGCCTTTTTTGCAGAAGGTTATAGGTGTTTTCCGGCCAAAAATGGAGGTACGGCAGATAGACAAATAAACAACCCCGCACCTATTTCGGAATTCCAACTGACGATTATATTCGAGAGTTTTTTTATATCGAAATTTAAAATCAGAATCGACACCACCATCCCGAAATAGGTGCGGGGTTATCCGAAAGAAGTAAATGGCACATATACGCTTATTTTTCGGCATTTTTCGGTGGGAAACTGCTTAAGTTGAGTGTTTTTCCTCTCGATAATGATATTTGGACGCGATTGTTTGTTTATGTGATTGCTGTTCGTTGTACTGTTTTTGATATTGTGGCTGTTTTTATATTGGGGCGGTTTAACGGGGGGCCGGTGCGATCGCTGACCAGCCGCGGTTACTCCGAAGAAAGTGCTGCATTTGTAGGTGGCAAAAGGCTATACCACTGGACGACAACAGCGACAGCGATGACCTTAATGAGTTCAACAATTAACAGTTCATAGTTTAATTGTGATGCTCCAGGCGGGTCCCCTGGGCTTGGGGACCGACACCCATTTTTGTCTTTTAAAATAGGTGGCTGTACCACGTCTCCAGGATTTTTGACTAAAAAAGGGCCAACATTATGATGAACAGGATAAATGCCGACGTTGCTGAGCTTGCCCCGTTAGATAATTCAGGCAGAGAAGAAAAATATCTAACGGGGCTTGCGACAGCCAATAAGCAACCACAACAAAAAGTTACCGATGGCACCACGGGCGAAAAGAACTTCGCCGGTTTCAATAACAGGCCTGTGCAGCGGTTTCGGGAAAATGTCGTCTGGCTATTTGTCAAGATGCTGGTGATAATTTTCCTTTGTGAGGCCGCTATTACGGCGTTCCTGAATATACTGCCGCTGAAAGGCGATTATGGCATCTTTCTGAACCCGATTCTGTTAGCTGGATTGAGTACGCCGCTGTTGTATCTGTTCTTCGTCGGGCCAATACGAGATGCTCGGGAACAACGTAAGCAGGCGGCGCAAAATCTTATGTTGGCCAAAAAAGAAAATGAGGAAATTAACCAGGACATTATAAAGGTAACTGCAAAGGCTAATGATATGGCCGCCCAGGCTTCTCTGGCCAGTCAGGCCAAGAGTCAATTCCTTACCAACA
Organism: Planctomycetota bacterium; assembly: GCA_013349615.1. Taxonomy (GTDB): domain Bacteria; phylum Planctomycetota; class Phycisphaerae; order Sedimentisphaerales; family Anaerobacaceae; genus CS2-K091. The sequence goes on from DUZJ01000127.1 coordinate 5,584, forward strand.
TGAGCCACGAAATCCGAACGCCGATGAATGCCATTATAGGCTTTAGCGAGGTGCTGGCAGAAGAAAGACTGACGGATGAACAAAGATATCATGTCGATATCATTCGAGAAAGTGCTGAGGACCTGCTGCTGCTGATAAACGACATCCTGGACTACTCCGAGATAGAGGCGGGTAAACTCGATATTGACATTGTTTACTGCTTCCTGCAACAGGTGCTTGCTGTCGTCGAATCATCAATGCGACAGGCGGCAAGAGAAAAAGGAGTGGCTTTTGAAATTCTACAGTGTGAAGAGCTGCCCGTACAAATACGCACCGACCCTGTTCGGCTGCGTCAATGTTTAATTAATCTCATAAACAATGCTATTAAATTCACTAACGAAGGGCACACCTATGTAAATGTTTCTATGCAAGAGGTCGACAGCAAACCATTTATTCGTTTTGACGTCGAGGATACGGGCATCGGTATCCCGGCTGACAAGCAGGATTCGATATTTGAAGAATTCGCCCGCCTCGACAGCAGTGCAGCACGCAGATTTAAAGGTACGGGACTGGGATTAGTTATCACCAAAAAGTTGGCGATTCTTCTTGGCGGAGAGCTTACTTTAACCAGCGAACCGGGCAAGGGCTCAGTCTTCTCGCTTACAATTCCAGCAGGTGTTAATGTCAAAGCCCAGCCATCCTTTAACAAATACAAGCCTGTAATCGATTTAAACCAGGAGATGGACACTTCAGAGACTACGAAGCAGGTTAAGTTCTCCGGTCGAGTATTAGTTGCAGAAGATAGTCAAAGCAATCAAGTGCTTATTAAGTTGCTGCTGGAGAAGCTGGGTACGCAGGTTACAATTGTCCCTGACGGCAAAGAGGCGGTACAGAAAGCACTCAGCCGGCCGTTTGACCTGATATTCATGGACATACAGATGCCCAATATGGATGGATTGTCTGCCACAAAAATCCTGCGGCAAAAAGGACTGAAAACGGCAATAGTCGCTCTAACCGCCTATGCAATGAGAGGCGATGATGAAAAGTGCATTTCCGCCGGATGCAGCGATTACATAGCAAAGCCCATCGACCGCAAAACTCTTTTGAAAGTAATTCGAAAGTATTTGCCTAAGAAAAGTGAGACTTTGAGCCAGGAAATTGATTCAGTCAAAGCCCAGGCGGATGAGCTCAGTCGGCTTTGCTCTGATGGGGCACCCCAACGGGCTAAATCAGCCGAAACCACAAACCAACAAGCTAACAAAATTCCGGTTGATTATACGGCCATCATGAAGGCTTACGGAGATGAAGATATTATTAAAGAGACTGCAAAAGTGATTTTGAAAGAGTACCCGCAAACCATAGATTCTCTGACTGAGGCAATAACAGATAGAGATTCAAAGAATATTTCGCATTGCGCTCACAAATTAAAAGGAGCGGCTCGACACATCTGTGCTATGCAGTTGTCAGAGGGGGCAGGCCGTGTTGAGCGCGCCGGAAACGAAAAAGACATAGATACGGCCGCTTCGTTATTTGGCGATATAAAAAGCGAATTTGAAAAACTAATGTCCTTTTTGTCTCAGCCGGATTGGATGGAAATAGCAAAACAGCAGCAAGAAAACAGGTAGGCAAAACAGTTGCAAACTTAATGAAAAACAGTTAAGCAAAGAATGTCCCTGTGAAATGTTTGATTGTAGAAGACGGTTTTGCCGCTCGCGCAACTGTATATTATTCGGAGCACAATCGCATAAGAGGCCGGGAACGGGGCAAAAAGCCTCCGGGCTCCCCTTTCGGGCGCAGCAGAAATAAAGGGAGCATCAGTAGTGAGCGGGGAAGGTTTAATTGGGAAGATGTTCGATGAAACTTACAAAAAGTCCGAACCGTAGAGAATTACTCAAAACTCTGGGAAGCATGCCCGTCATTGGCACGCTCTTATATCAATCTGCAAGAGGAAAATCGCAACACAAAGTAGATGCTGTAACCGGCCTTACTTTCGTTACAAGGTCCGACAAACAGGAATATGACAGACTCAAAAACCTGGATTTGAACGACACGAAAATAGTGGCCCGGCAAAAGAAAATGCCCGTTGCCAAAATCGGCAATCTTTCAGTCGGTCGCCTCATCAGCGGCAGCAATCTAATCAGCATGAATATGCACGCCAGGGACTTAGATTATGTAAACGCCCTTGCAGCCCATTACAATACCGAAGAGAGAATCTTCATGACGTTGAAGCTATGTGAGGAATACGGAATCAATTCCATCGTTCTCAAAAATCACAACTTCAGGCACTTCAGGCTGTCAAAGTATTGGGACGAATGGGGCGGCAAAATGAAATGGCTTGC
>DUZJ01000105.1 GCA_013349615.1 Planctomycetota bacterium
ACTTTAGGCACTTTAGCTCACTTTTCACTAATTTCCCCTCTACAACTGTAGAGAGCGCACTACAAATCGCTCATTTTATGCAAAACAAACCCAATTTCCAAAAAGCCCAAATGAACGTAAATATGGTATTATCAATGGATTACGACAAAAAGGACACTTGGTGGAGTGGGAAAAACAAACCCAATTCAAACCCAATACAAACCCAATCAAACCCAATTAAAGCCAATAAAATGCCAAAACAAACCCAATACAAACCCAAAACAAAGCCAATTTCAAAGGAGTTTCCCAATGTCGAAGTCGAAGTCAAAGTCGCAGATCCGGCCTTTCTTGGACGGAATCCGGCCTTCCGTGGACGGAAACAGGGCCGACAAAAAGGATGTGAAATTTTCTCCCTAACCTTTTGCCGGCCCCATTTCGTCTGCCATCCTGCGTCTGTGCAGAACCTCGGCACTTATTTTACGCAGTGCCTTGCGATAGTCCAGAACACCAATAAGCTCATCGCTGTCGCCGCTGGCCACTACGGGCATATTTTCCAAATTATATCGTCTCATCCACTCAATTGCTTCCTCAAGCGGCTTATTAGGCATCGTCTTGTCCCGTACCGGCTCAGCAACATCACAGGCCAGCAGCCAGCCGGCAAATTCCCTGCTGGCAAACATCTCTTTAATATCGGGGATAGTGATTACCCCAATAATCCGAGATTGAACGTCAATAACCGGGTAATAAACACTATCAGATGTGCTGAACACACCGAGAATCTGTTCCAACGGCAGGTCTTGTGGAATACTCGTCGGCTCAGTATCCATAACGTCAGAGACTTTATACGTCTTTATCAGGTCTTCTTCTGTAATATTAAGACCTACTTCGCCTGCTTTAGATATCGCATATTTAGCTAACGGCGGCGCAAGAAGCTCATTTATGATGGTCGAGGCCAATACCGCGCTCAACATCACGCTTCCAAAGCTGGGAAACTCAAGAGACGCTAAAAGAACCAGGCCTACTGTAACTCCTGCTTTTGGCAGTAGTGCAAGACCCAGATATTTTCTCACCGTCTCAGATGCGCCGGAAACCTTCGCGCCAATCCTTGCCCCTGCGTATTTACCCAGGCATCGGGTTAGAACGATTAATAGCGCCAATATGCCTGCGGCTTTGAGTACGCTTAAGTCAAAATGCAATCCTGCCAATACAAAAAACATTGCATAAAGGGCGCCCTCGACTTCCTCAAGGACAAGGAATATTTCCTTTCTTCTTACTTTATTTGCCAGAATAAAGCCGACAACCATATTAGCTAAAATTGATGAAAGGCCAAGGTAACTGCTGATGCCGGCACACAGCATTACCATTCCAAAGACCACAAGCAAAAGCAATTCGCGGGCTCTTGCAAGCCTGCTGGTGTACATTAAGGCGACAGCAAAGACGACGCCAATCGCTGCAGATTCGACTATGTGTAGAAATGGAACGCCCAGTGTCTGATAAAAGGAAAATCCGCCGGTACCGCTGACTAATGGCTGGGATATGCCTAAAGCTACAGCAAAAGCCATAACTGCGATTGCGTCATCGAGGGCAACTACAGCCAACAAAGTCGTACTCAAAGGCCCTTTTGCCTTGCACTCCCTGATTACCGCCATTGTTGCCGCTGGAGCGGTGGCGCACGATACTGCTCCTATGATAAAAGCCATCGGGAAATAAGTCTGCCAAAACGTTCCGGCTGGAATGACCAAATGGCCCGTGAAAGCCAGGACTACCGTGACTAAAAGGCACGCCCCCAAACTTTGAAAAGCTATTATCCAGGTGATGCTTTTCTCTAAGCCGCGTAAGGATTCTCTTTTAAGGCTGGCACCAATTAAATATGCTATAATCCCCAGGGCAATCTCGGTAATTATGTCCAGCTCTCCTATTGTTTCTTTTGGGATTATGCTAAGAAGGGAAGGACCCAATAGAACGCCGACGATGATGTAGCCGCTAATCTTGGGAAGCTTGATTTTTTCCGATGCCAATGCGCCAAGAAAACCGGTAACAACCATTATCCCTACTGCTAATAGCAAGTTCATCGCTGTTAAGCCCTTTATTCTACATTGAGTCGTAGAATTTCAAAAAAAAACAAACGAACAAATCGTCATCTTCGCAGATTTATGTATACTATGTATATTCGGTACTATGGGGCCTTTGTTTTGCTAATCTTTTTGCAAAACACCGACCTTATGTATATTATCGGCTTTTTGCTGCCGTGACAGCACCTCTGCACTGAGCGACCGTCGGACTGCTCGACAGTTCAAAACACCAACAAATTTGTTATCTTCATCGGAAACTACGACCGGCAGGTGCTCTATATCAAAGTGTCTGGTTTTCTCAAATGCCTCCGACAGCGCTACATCCGGCGTCGCTTTGGCGACAACCGGCTCCATAATATCAAGCGCCACAAGCCAATCGTTTAATTCCTGTGTTGCAAAAGTATTTCTGATATCCCCCAATGTGATGGCACCTATCAGCTTTTTATCACTGTCAACAACAGGATAATAAAAACTTTCGGTATTGCTGACTACTTTAATAAGCTCTCTCAAAGACATACCTGCAGAAATAACCGACGCCCTTGTATCCATTACATCCGCAACACTATACGTCTTGATAAGGTCTTCCTCCGTAATGTTAAGCCCTACCTCGCCGGCTTTTTTGACACCCAGCTTAACAAACATAGGGCCGAATATTTCCACAACAAACGTTGTTGTCATCACGATGATGATGATTGCATGAGCAATCTGTCCCGTGAACAATTGGCCGGATATGATCGCAAGCCCAATCGCTACCCCTGCCTGGCTTAACAGACAAAGGCCGAGGTATCGACGAACTACGTCTGCTGCTTGTGACACTCGGGCGCCGAACCAGGCACCGAATATCTTGCCGACTGTTCTGCCAACGAGATAGACCACGACCATCACGACCATCCAGCCTGTTATTTCGTTGAGAACAAGGTGGGCGCCGGCTAAAACAAAAAACAAAACGTAAATAGGCGGAGCGAATTTTTCTATAAGCTCAAACGTGTTTTGTCTTCGCCGCGAAGCAAGGTTGGCTATTGTAACTCCCAGTGTCATCGCGGCAAGGATTGAGCCGACTTTTAGTGCTATTGACAGCCCGATGACAAGCAGCACCGATGAAACTGTAAAAGCCAACGCCTTGTCCGGTTCCTTGATCAGCTTGAGGATAAAGCTGAGCAAAAATCCGGCTAACACACCTAACACTACTGCCCCGGCGATTTCAGAAAATGCGGTCAGCATTGTTATCCATATTGAGCCGTGTGTTTTGCCAATAAGCGCAGCGGCGATACTTGATGCAAAGCCGTAAAGCAATAGCGACAACGCATCATCGAGAGCGACAATTGCAAGAACTGTCGATGTTAGTGGTCCGCGTGTTTTATATTCCCAAAGGACGTTCACCGTTGCCGCTGGCGCTGTTGCCGAAGCAATTGCCCCGAGCACAAGAGCCATAGCAACTGAAGTCTGAACGTTTTTAGTGAAGTACCAGCATACAAGCCCCGTAAGAAAAGCTACGGCAGCAAAGGCCGCTATCCCCTCCGAGCAAAGGATAATGAAGAATTGCTTGCCGTACTTCTTGAAAACATCACGTGTCAGCTCGCCGCCTATCATAAATCCGATGATGCCGAGAGCGAACATATTAAATGAAGAGAGAATCTCCACGGTATCACGGCCGATAAGGTTCAGGCCGGACTCTCCTATGACCAGGCCTATGACAACGTACGCCACTACCTGCGGAATACGAAATTTTTGAAAGATACGGGCGCCTGCTGTTCCGAAAAATATGGCCAGACCAATCAGCAAAATTATATTGAGCTGCTCGGTACTTTGAGCTAAAATGTTATCGAACAATTCGGTCACCGTTATGCAGTATAGAAAATAAGAAGATATTGTTTAGCGGAAAAAGCATATAAACGCTTAAACAAGATGCGTATCAACGCTAATCTAAAAAAATCTATGCTAATGCCAAAATTCGTTTTGTCAAACGATTTCCGCTTGTTTGAGGGTTGGAAAACGCCAAACATCCTCCGTCGGTTCTAAAAGCCGGAGGAAAATATCGGCAGGTAAGACTGATTCGAGGCTTTTACTTTTTATCGACCGTTATACCAGGCCATTCATCCGTGCGGAACGGCGAAGCCGGCAGACCTTCTTTGTTATAGAGATTGCATACGGGGTTGTTCGCCCAGCCGTACCGCACAGCCACGGGCATGGAAACTTTGTTGCTGCTGACTACAATTGTCTCACCATCTATCTTTGCGTCAGCCCAGACAAATTTGCGGTCCGCCCCAGCAATGGCGAAACCTTTCAACGGCTCGCCCCCGCCGGCAGTAAGGCCGCCGCCAACGTGGTCAAAGAACAACCGAATTACACACTCGGTGTCCCTTTTTTCTATTTTGTCCCCGCCTACTATCGCATGACGTAAAATGTCATGCTTTTCAATTTTCATCGATTTGTAGATAGGCCCGGAATACACCAGTTTTTTGCCGTAGGTCTTAGCCAAAGCCCATAACGCCAAACGCTTGCCGACATCCTGCTTGTTCTTTGGGTGTATGTCGCGGGCCTCACCGATGTCTATTATTACCGCCATTCCCGTATTTCGCAAAGCCAACGTCATTAGCTGCGCTTCTCGCAGCTCCGCCCACGCACTGTCAACCGGCTCAGGTTCAATAGCCATAAAATTAGCCAACTGCACGAAAAGGAAGGGGAAATCGCCCTGACTCCAGTCGTTGCGCCAGTTGGTTATCATTGCAGGAAAGAGTGTGCGATACTGATACGCCCGGTCCGCATTCGATTCGCCCTGGTACCATATCGCTCCCTGAATGCGGTACGGAATCAACGGCGCAATCATAGCATTATACAAACCCGCCGGCGAATGAGGATTTCCCGGCCCGAACGGTGGACGCGGTCTCCTCGGAGGTTTTTCACCTTCGGACTTGGCCTTCTCAACTGCTTTCTTCCATTTATCGAGCTCCTCTTCATATTTTTTCTTCGCCTCCGGATATTTGGCCATTGCTTCGTCAAATCTCTGCAATATCGGCGCACAATCCGCCTCCGATTCAAGAACACCCCTTCTCGTCCACGCCTCAGCAGGAGTGCCGCCCCATGACGTATGAATCAAACCCACAGGTACATCAAGCTCTTTGTACAGCTTTCTGCCGAAAAAGTAGGCCGCCGCTGAAAAGCCCGGAACTGTCTGCGGATTGCAAAGCTGCCAACTGCCCACACAATCGGCCTGCGGCTGCTCCGCCACCTTACGCTCCACGGCAAAAAGCCGAATATTGGGGTAATCAGCCTTGGCAATTTCCTGCTCAGCGTTAGCTGAAGACCTCACCGACATCTGCATATTCGATTGGCCGGAGCAAACCCAGACTTCGCCGAACAGAATATCTTTGATTGTTATCGTATTCTTGCCGCTGAGAGTCATTTCGTACGGCCCCGCCGTCTTCGGAGGAGTCATTACAAACGACCATTTGCCGTTCTTGTCTGCCGTAACGCCCCACGCCATATTACGCCAGCTAACGCCGACCATAATCTGCTCGCCCGGCTCCGCCCAACCCCAGATGGGCGTCTTCCTGCCTCGCTGCAGAACCATATTATCGCTTATTACCGCCGGCAGCTTAACGTTAGCGAAGGCTGTACCTGCGTTTGCCAACAGCAAAACTAAACAAAAGACCAAAACAATCGGTTTGCTCAAGCTGATTTTCTTACTACTCATTGCTCAACTCCTTAATATGCAAAATAGGTTACTAAAAAATCCGGGACCTTTTCTGACTCGCCCCGTTAGAAATTCCAAACACGCCGGGCATATCCGGCAAAAAACTGATATTTCTAACGGGGCCCGTCCATCCAATTTTTCTCTTTTTCTTCCAAAGTCAACACATCTTTAGCTGGCACAGCAAAAACAAAATGATAAAAAACAAATGGCAATTTGTAAAGAATAAATTGAACAATAGGGAAAAGACGCTTGCATAGCAACTCTGGTTTGGTACACTAACAATAGAGTTGGCTTCTGTTGTCGCTTATGCGCTGGGCCAAAGTCCAATAAATAATATCTGATGAACTATTCAGGAGGGCGGTAACATAATGTTAAAGTTAGTATCCATTATCATTGTAGCGATGGGCATTTCGTTAGCCACAGGATGCCTCTCGGCAGCCGAAGCGGTCGGGTCTTTTCACGTGGTCCTCACAAACGTTGAGCAAAACGTTTATATTGAAACCTTGCACATCACAAATCGCGACATCACGCCGGACTGCCCTTTTGCATGGTCAGTGCATAAGTATGTGCTTCACGGGGGCAGGCAGGAGGGCGTCGAAGTCATTGAGGTCGACAACGGCAGGCTCCGATTTAACGTTGTTCCCACCCGAGGGATGTCCATCCAACAAGCGGTGATGGGTGATTTGCGGCTCGGCTGGGATTCACCGGTGAAGGGCTTGGTTCACCCAAAATACATCAACCTGCACACACGACAGGGGCTGGGCTGGCTGGAGGGCTTTAATGAATGGCTGGTACGTTGCGGTCTGGAGTTCTTTGGAGCACCCGGCACCGACGAATTCATCGACAACACAGGTAATAAAGCCAGGATGGATTTGACTCTGCACGGAAAAGTCGGCAATACGCCCGCATCGCAGGTCGAAATAATTATCGAACGGCAAGCTCCTTATCGCATACGAATACGCGGCAGGGTGGACGAGACCTGCATGCACGGACCAAAGCTCGAATTGTGGACGGAAATAGCGACTACGCCCGGCTCAAACACCTTCCGTATCGCAGACAAGATAACCAACAGAAGCGCAATCGAACAGGAGTTTGGCATCCTTTACCATGCAAATTACAGCACGCCCCTGATGGAAAAAGGCGCGAACTTCACTGCCCCGGTACGCCAGGTAACCGGCATAAACCAGCACTCGGCTGCCGATGTCTCAACTTACAACCTTTATCGTGGCCCAACGCCGGGCTTCGCCGAACAAGTATATTGTCTACGGCTTTGGGCCGACAGGAGCGACCGCACGAAGGTCATGCTTCGTAACGCCGCAGCCGATAAGGCTGCGACCATGGCTTTTTCTATCAAGCAGCTCCCATTCTTTACGGTTTGGAAAAATCCGGTGCCTTACGAAGACGGATATGTTACCGGCCTGGAACCGGGTACCGGCTTCTCCCGCAACAGGTCGGTTGAACGTAAGTTTGGCCGCGTCCCCAGGCTTGCACCGCATCAAAGTCGCTCTTTCACAATCGATTTTGCGCTTCTCGTCGGCAAAGAACAGGTAAGTGCCGCAGCAGGCGAAATAGCTCAAATCCGCGCCGGCCGGAAAAGCCGTCTGGATAAAAAGCCGCTGCCGAGTAAGTAGTCTTACCAGCTTTTTCGACACATTGGAAATTACATCACGGAAAAGTGCATACAGAAACTTTTCCGTACTTTACCATATTCGCCGACAAGATTTAGCTTTACCTGTAGGTCAAATTGCTGTATAGTATTGTTAGAAAAAAACATTTTTCAGGTGGTTCAATAAAGTGTCAGAAAAAGTTAGAACACGAACGCGCATTTGGCCGGTGGCTCTCTTCTCAGCAACCATGCTCGCTGCGGCTTTAATCTGGGCAGGATGTAGAAAGCAACCCGCCGAGCAGGACCAGACACGGCATCATAGCAACGAAAACACGCCTGCCCAGATTGGTCTCGTGGAATCCCTAACGAAAGACAGCTTTTTACAAAAAGTTTTTAACTATGAGCAAAATAAAGAATGGAAGTTTGAAGGCAAACTGCCCTGCATCATTGACTTTTATGCGGATTGGTGTGCGCCGTGCAAAATGG
>DUZJ01000156.1 GCA_013349615.1 Planctomycetota bacterium
GCTGGCAAAAGAAAACAGCTCGGCGCTAAATAAACAATCTAAAGTCGCCTTGCGTATCAATCCCGACGTTGACCCGAAAACACACACATATACAACTACTGGCAAAAAGGAAACAAAATTTGGAGTTGACCTCGAACGTTCGAGAAAAATTTTTGCCGATTTCGGAAAAAATAATTCGGCAGCTCTTTGCGCGATTCACATTCATTTAGGCTCGGCTGGTCTATCTGTTGAGCCTTATGTCGAAGCGATAGAAAAAATATTGGCCCTGATTGAACAATTACGCAGCGATGGGTTCACAATCGAAGCAGTGAACATTGGCGGTGGATACGGCGCTGATTACATAACCGGCACAGCACCAACGGCTGCCGATTACGCCGCTGCCATCGTGCCGTTATTAAAAGACAGAAATCTAAAACTTATTCTCGAACCGGGCGCAAGTATCGCGGCCAACGCAGCGATTTTAGTAACGCAGGTTCTATATCTAAAAACCAGCGGCCGGAAAAAATTCGTTATCGTCGATGCCGGAATGAACGATTTGATTCGTCCGCCGTTATATGATGCCTTCCATTTCATCTGGCCTGCGAGAGTGGATAAGAAATTTGTGCCTGACCGCCGGGACACAGATTTGAAACTGACCGGCACTGAAGTCGTCGATGTAGTTGGCCCAATTTGCGAAAGTGCGGATTTCTTCGCTAAAGAAAGGGCCCTACCGCCGGTAAAAAGTGGAGACATAATCTCTATCTTCACCGCCGGGGCGTATGGCTTTAGTATGGCGAGCAACTACAACGCCCGTGGCCGAGCCGCCGAAGTCCTCGTTGACAGCGATAACTTTACCATCATCAGAAAACGTGAGACCTACGAAGACTTAACAGCCCTGGAGAAGTGAGTTCCACAATTGTCATTCCTGCGAAATCGAAGATCCGGCTTCAGACAGAGCAGGAATCCATTATGCGTTCATTCCGAGCACACCCTTCCTGTCATTCCGGGCGCAGCCGAGGAATCTTTTTTGAACAGTTTTCTCCACTTCGCGATACCAAGTATCGCTTCGGTCGAAATGACGTGCAACAATTTCAAAGAGCAAAATGCTAACAAAGCAATTTTCACTTTGACCACAATCTATCCAGAATCGCATCAACTATAACTTTCAAGGTTTTTTCATATAACTTCCAGAGCCAAGCTTCTATCCTACTGCTTCTGGTAGCAGTAGTATTTCGTTCTGTTTCTTTTTTCATGACATGTTCTCTAAAATAATACTATTGAGAATTAAGCGCTAACTTTTCGAGTCAGTATAAAACAGGATTTCTGTGCGCAACGATAGCGAAACAAAAATCTTAAAAACTAAGAAAAACATTTGAAAGATGATTGTTATGGGGTAAAAAAACTAAAAAGATTTTCCGTGCGCAACTTTTGCGCAACCAACCTATAAACTTTTTAGTGCATATTGGGGATTTTCTTTTTCAATATCCTGCAAAATGTCATCAACATCTTTTTGCCGAGCATTCTGCTCCCTCATATATTTTAGCAGCAACACGCTTGTTAGCCGTATCCTTCTATTCCGTCCAGTTTCCACGTTGTCTGCAATTAAGCGTTCGTTTGCCCAGCGTGAGACCGTTCCTTTGTCAACACCTATTATTCTTGCTGCTTCAGTAACGCTAACCCACTCGTCCTTTATCTTTAAATCGACAATTTCTGGTATCTTGTCTTGCAAGTCCTGATAAATTTTTCTCACGCCTGCGTTTATCTCTTCCGTAAGTTGGTCTAATCAACGGTCGTCCATTTCTTCGATTTGTTCTATAGTCAGCTTATCTGATGATGTTTCTGAATCTTTCATTTTCCACCTTTGGTATTAGTACTCTTCAAATAGACGATTATTGTCCAATTGGCCGTTTTGAGCCTTAACTTTTGGCTTGTATTGTAATGTTTGATTGATTAAAAAGCAATATTTAGCTCTGTTTTTCCTTGCTCGGCATGGATACAACAGCTACTACTAATGTGTTTTGGGAATGGTCCAAAACAATCAATCTTTACTGCTCGGCTTTGGTGCTGTGGTTTTAATAAGCGGTTTGGCGTTTGCTACGCTTACGCTGTGGCCTTCGGATTGAGAAGCGTTGTCGTGGGCCGTCAACTGTAAGAACAAACTTATTCAGAAACTGCCCCCTTCCAAGAAGAAAGGCACTGCAACCTTCCACGAAATCAATAGGTGCATCACGTATAGTATAAAGCACTTTATTACCGAACATTCCATCTGGCAGTGTTTCTAAAATATCTACACGTGACGTGTGTGCATAAACTTTCGTTTGGCCGCCGGCCGTGTTTGTTTTTCTGGCAGCTACAGAGTCCAGTTTATGACCAAGTTTAATAGCAACATCAGCGGGAAATGCACAATCATCAGCGCCCGTATCCACAATCGCCAGTGCAATGATTGCTAAATTTGTATCTGGATTAACTACCCTAACCCACAGCATAGGGCGGGCAGGTGCATTTGGTAGCGAAGTGAAACGATAATCCTTTATCGGCATTTTTTTATTAGTACGTGCAAGTTACGTCATGTTCAGGCACAAAAACAATGGCAGGAGTATCTACTCCTTTTTTTCGAGCTTTCTCAATTACGGCGCCGGCACTCCGCCCGTGTGCGATAACCTTCTTGCCCCCAGAAGGACTAAACGCTATATATTTGCCTTGATACTTTGATTCTGTAACCAGCGTTTGGCAATTTTTAACGGCCTTTTTAGCCATAATACAACTACTCCAATTTACGATATATTGCGCCGCCCTGCTTGATGTGTTGCGAAATGGTATTCACCAACTTCCTTGTTCTGGTGTAAATCATAACAAATATTACTGTAAATGTCAATCAGTAAAAAATCCACACAACACCAAGCTACATATATGTATATTGAAGATTATCAGCCACTGTTCAAGTAAAATTTTCGCAATAATTCTCAAAAACGGCAGAATAAGGTGAATTTTTGCGTTTTTTCAGTGACCAAAATGGGCTTTTTGTTCAATGGTTAGCATTTTCCTGCTCGGTCTGCACCGTTAGAAATAAGGCCCCAGACGCCAAGTGCTACAATGAAATTCCAAGCTCGTACGCCTTGCGCAGGTCCTCCTGATTTTTTGCGACCTCTGCTCTTTCATAGGCAGTGGCCAAAACCTTGCCGACAAATTCCATCCCCAAATAATCAAACGACTTTCGAAACATCTCCACCAAGGCACCACATGCGTCCGGCCCTTCCTGGCAAGGGACCACGAGTACTCCTTTTTTGCCCCGTAGTTTCTTGCTGGCAATGAAGGGACGCATGCGGTCGATAAGGAGTTTCATCTTGCCCGTAGGACCATACCAGTAGACCGGCGTGCCGAAGAGCAACACATCAGCCTGCTCCATTTTCGGATAAATCTCCGTCATGCCGTCTTTGATGGCACATTCATAATTCTTCGTTTTACAACGACGGCAATCAATACAGGGTGAAATTTCAAAATCGTAGAGATAAAGTTTTTCGCTTGTATACATCCTCTCCCGGCAACCCCTCAAAATCCGGTCTAACAAAATATCCGTATTACTCCCCTTTCTGGGGCTGCCGATTAACGCCAGAACATTCATTTTAGATTTCCAATTTCACCTTGATTCAGCTACTCCCCAAAGCTCTTTTCTCATTAGAATATCAAATCTCCCTCAAAGATACAGTTATTTTACCATTTACCGCCCCAAACCCGCCACGCTTTTCGTACCCAACCTGGGTACGGTGGTTTTGAGAAAAAGACGCGTGAAGAATGCCAAACATCGAACAAGGAATAGAAAACACCGAAGTAATTAGCCGCTGGCTACCGAGCGCTTCTTAGACTGCAAGCAGCGACTCAGCGCGCCAGTGAGCCCATCGGGTCCCAGGGCGGCAGGACTATCGGCTTGAGTTTGAGCGCCTTCTGCAGGTCCTTGGGAAGATAGCTCTCGCGGGCTGCTATCTCGAACATAAACTCGTCGAACCACGAGTCGTCCATAATAAAGAAGCCCTTCTTGCCGGTGTCGTCGCTCCAACTGTTCTCTACGCGCCAGCGGCGCGGCCGGCCATCGACAACATCCACGCCCGTAAACAGCATAGCGTGGTTCATACTGCTCTGGTGGTAAATGAGCCGGTCGGCCTTACTCAAGGCAAACTGCGTGTCGTAAACACCCTCGTAATCGAACAGGCGGACGTCCCACAGTCCGATGTCGCGGGCCATCTGCGGGCTGCAGTCGCATCCAAACCACACCGGCTTGCCGTCAAGCAGTGTGCGCATAGCGATATTTTTCATCGTATCAATGTCAACGTTCAAATACTTGACCGGCTCACCGCCGACCACATTGCCCAGGTAAGCCACGGTAAAAGTACGACCGAACGGACTGCTTGGCCGTGGGTCATGCACCAGGCAAACGTACTCGTCCAAGTCCACGGTTACATATTTTTTAGCAAACTCCTGGGCAGTCATCAGCCCGTCGCGGTGAAACTTGTTATCCTTGTCGCGCCACTGCCAGTCGAAACGCGCTGGGGGCGTGCCCATGTGGATACTCAGAATCCGATAAATAGTGGTAAGTATCTCGTGCTTGGCTTTCCGTAATTTTTTAACGCTGGCGCCTTTCGCATGCATGTCACGCAATCGCTTGGCACCCTCACGGAGTTTGGCCTGAAGGGCCTTGTTCATCATACGGCTATTCGAGGAACTTTCGCTCTCCGGCATAGCCGTTTTGGGCACCAAGCCATGCTTCCTGACGAGGCTGACGAACATGTTCCACTGTCCGCCGTCGCCGAGCACATTGGCCAGCAGGAAATCAACCGTTCGGTCGCCGTCCGGGCGGTCAGCCGTGTCGATGATTGACTCCAGGAAGTAGTTGGCACGCTCGATTTTGTCCCAGAAGAAGACGTAGCTCTGGCTGAACTCGAATTCCTTGAGGTCCATTTTTTTCATTGCGCCAACACGCAGAAGGTTCGTCCCTGCAAATATCCAGCAGCGACCTGATTTCTTCTGATTGGTTACCGCCCAATCGTCGAGCTTGCAGGAGAAGGAATCGTCGATGCCGGTAACGACCGCCCGGTTAAGCGCGAGCTTGTCAATAGTAGTAACCGTTACTGCGTTCTGCATCTGCCGGTGTTGAGGCTCGCTGTCGAAAGCCTTTTGCATAAGCTTGAGGTGGTTCGACTGTAGGTCCTCGGCTGTTCCGCCCGGCGCAAACTTCTCAATGACGAAAGCTGTGCCTTTATCCTGGGAAGTGTCCGCTTTACATACAGACAATAAAGTAATAACGACAATCAATACTGCTGCAATTGACCGTAAATAAGTCATCGGTTCCTCCTTATTCCAAAATCCATTGCTTAGTAACAGCTATTTGCCAACATTGTAACAACTAAATTCAAAAGTTTCGTTCGACGAAGCCTGTATCAATTTTATTTTTGACAAAAAGGTTATGCGATAGGATATCCAGACAGGCAGGTATTGTGGTTTTGATTGGGTCGATAACAAATTCCCGCAAAGCCCTTTTCATTGTGGCAATAGCTTCGGTTCGCGTTCTTTGATGAACGATAACCTTGCTAATCATCGAATCATAACTTGGCGAGACCGTCCAGCCCTGATGAACGTGCGTATCGACTCTGACGCAGGGACCGCCGGGCAGA
Source organism: Planctomycetota bacterium (assembly GCA_013349615.1). GTDB lineage: Bacteria > Planctomycetota > Phycisphaerae > Sedimentisphaerales > Anaerobacaceae > CS2-K091. Next base: position 5,646 of record DUZJ01000156.1, read on the forward strand.
ATTAACTTGGTAATCGTGCCCGGAGAAGGAGCGAAATTATTTGCTGGATCTTCGGCGTTGATTCGGCACTCAATCGCCACACCAGTATGCTTTATATTCTTCTGGCGAAATTTAATGGTATGACCGCTGGCGATTTTTAGCTGCCACTTAATCAAATCATGGCCGGTAACCATTTCTGTGACCGGGTGCTCGACCTGGATTCGCGTGTTCGCCTCAATGAAGTAAAACTTCTTGTCCCTGTCCAAGAGAAATTCAATCGTTGCGGCATTGACATATTTGGCCTCTTTTATAATTCTCAACGCGGCCTTGCAAAGTTCTTCTCTGTCACGTTCATCCAACACCGGACAAGGGGACTCCTCAATCATTTTTTGGTGCCTTCGCTGAATTGTGCAGTCCCTTTCGTAAAAGTGCAACGCGTTTCCCGCTTTGTCGGCCATCACTTGCACCTCCACATGGCGGGGCTCAACTATACATTTCTCCAGATAGACTCTTGAATCTCCAAAAGCAGCTTCTGCTTCGGCACGGGCTGCGCCGAAAGCAGCGCGAAAGCTGATATCGTTATGCGCAACTCTCATACCCCGTCCGCCACCACCGGCAGCAGCCTTTATCATTACCGGATAGCCCATCTTGTTCGCGAGTTTCAACGCCTCAGATTCTTTTTCGATGGCTCCGTCGGAGCCGGGAACAACATGTACCCGCGCTTCTTGTGCCAGTTTCCGGGCCTGGATCTTGTCACCGAGTAGCTGCATCGCCTCAACAGGTGGGCCTATAAACGCAATCCCACAATCCCGGCATATTTGGGCAAAGTTGATATTCTCCGCCAGAAAACCGTAACCCGGATGAATTGCCTCAACATCTGCAATCTCAGCGGCACTTATGATACGCGGGATATTAAGATAACTGTTAGCCGAGTCAGCCGGGCCAATACAAATCGCCTCATCAGCAAGCTGCAAGTATGGGGCATCTTTATCAGCTTCGGAATAAACCGCCACTGCCTCAATGCCAAGCTCATGACAGGCTCGGATAATACGCAGCGCTATTTCACCACGATTTGCTATCAGGATTCTTGAAAACATAACTTCGTCGCTCGTCTCTCGGGACCCGGGACAGAGGGCTCGAATCAGTCCGGTCTGAGCCTGAAAAGCACCTGACCATATTCGACGGCCTGGCCGTTACTCACCAGTATCTCAACAATCGTTCCGCTGTTTTCGGTCTTTATCTCGTTCATTACTTTCATTGCCTCGATTATACAAACAACCGCCTGCGCATCAACATACGAACCGACTTCAACATAAAGCTCCGAATCAGGGCTTGGGGTCGTATAGAAAGTCCCGACAAGAGGCGATTTTATCTCCACCAAATCCCCTTCAAGCTGCGGCCCCGAAACGGAGGGCGGCATCTGTGGTACTGCATTGGGGCCCGCAGGCGCAGTTGAAATGTTTGTGCCGGCCATCGCTGCACCAGTTCCACTTCCGCCCATAGCGGGTTGAGACTGGCAGCGCTTTAGAACAATTTTGTCATCGCCATGGCTTATTTCAATCTCGACCAGCTCGTTTCGCTTCATTATTTCAATGAGTTCCTTTATTTTCTTCAAATCGCTGTCTTTATTCTCCGCCATTGCCGCACCCTTTCTTAACACGTCTTTTGAACGAGAGATACGCTTCACGTTTCACGAGACACGTTTTAAGTATAACTGCAAAAGGTGTTTTTGCAACCAATTTCCGGGAATCCCATTTTACAAAATGGGAAGCCCCCGGCTCCATTGCAGCGCTCAGGATTGCTGCAAAGAGACACCAATTTACAAAATTTTGCACAAATTTAGCCATAAAATCTTAACCTGTAACAACCTTATGATATTCCCAAAACGATGATTTTTCAATAATTAGTATCTGTTGCGGAAACAACATTTTGTCATTCGCGCGAAGGCGGGAATCCAGTTTTTGTGTGGTAGACCCCTGCTTTCGCAGGAGTGACATTGTCGCCTTTCGCTTTCCGCAACAGGAACTAATTAGTTCCTGTTGCGGAAAGAAATTTATGTAAAAACTTATGCAAAAAAAGCCTGTTCCTGTTATCATTCAGTTATTCAAAAACCAATGAGAAAGGAACAGGCAAATGAGAACAAA
>DUZJ01000147.1 GCA_013349615.1 Planctomycetota bacterium
CCGGGTGTTAGAACAACACGTGAGAAAGCTTCCTCGAGTGTCAGTTTCGTTGAGGCACCAAGGTTGATTAGCTCGGTGCCCATAATATTTTCCCCACCTGCTACCCGGACTTGCAGAACACCCTCGGACCGCAGAGCCCCTTTAACTTGGCGATAAAATTCAAGCGTGTAGTACCGGTTTAGAACCGAGCTGGTTGCATCGGGCAAATTGAGGATTACTATATCATAGTATCGTTTCTTTTTGGCCAGCAGTGAGCGAACGTCACCGGCACTGGTTTCTAATCGCTCATCATTGATTTTAAGCTCCGAGGGTATAAATTTGTCCACCATCTGCACATATTCGTTGTCGCAATGTGTCCAGGTTATAATTTTGGTCTGTGGTAATCGCAGGAATTCGTAGCAGAGACCTAATCCGGAGCCAATAACAAGTATTCTTTCGGCGTCAGGATTTTGACACAGACCAATAGCTGCAATCCGCCCGGCGCTTGCTTCATCCGGCAATACTTCGCAGGTGCTGCCTTCACGAACGGCTAACCATTGGCCGCGGTATCTTCCATAAAGGTACTCAGATTGTGCCGTCCGGAATGCTCCGTCAGGTACATCACCGCCAAATAGCTTGCCCCACTTGATTATTCGCATCCGTTGCATTATGGGTTTGTCAGCGCCTGCAATCAAACAAACTAAAACGCACACCGGCACAAAAGCCCAAAACCAGCGTCTTGCCTTGGCAAGCTGTGCGCAAAACACCGATAGCGAGACAATAAAGGCAAGTATAAAGAAGATAGTTACCGAGCCTACGCCAAAACCAAGAAGCACAGTCACCCCAAGCCCTCCGAAAAAACTTCCAGCCGCTTCAAGTATGTACACGCGTGAAACGGGAAGTTTTTGCTCGTGCTGAACCCACCTGCAGGCAACGGGAAACAGCATTCCCGTAATAATACTGACGGGTGCGTTAATCACTATTGCTAAAAGCAGGACAGCTCGTATCGACAATAGTGCATAGGATTCGATGCCTGCCAGCTCTCGTGCCTGAATAATCAATACGGCCTGTAGAATGAAGGCTGGCAGATAACCAAGAAACAGAAATTCTATATATTTAAGCAGTTTGTTCGCGAAGGTATGCGCTTTATAAACCAGTAGCGCTCCTAAACCGACCCACAAAAACCACGAACCAAAAAATATTCCGATACTTATATCGTTGCCTTCAAAGGTGGTGATAAATTCACGAAACAGAAGGCTCTGGGCGGCGATAGTAAACAGTCCGTAACTGAATATCAAAAAGCCACGTGCAGCTCTCATTTTTCTTCACCGAAAACAACTGCCTGGAACACCAGAAAGCTCGCACCTTCCTTCCAGGCATCAACGGGTAGCTTCGCTTTCAGAGATAGATTTGTGAGCGTCTGGTTTAAATCCCAGCCTTGCTCAGGTGCAACCTGAGGCAGGTAAACTGCCGATTGACCGTTTTTCTTTAACACAATTCCATCTATGCCAATTCTGATTTGCTCCGCCGAGGCAATAGGTTTTGGTGCTGTCAGCGCGGATATTTCAATGGTGATATCATCGCATTCAGCCCCGGTTACCGGAGGGAAACGCGAGTCGCGAAAGGCTGCGTTAATGGCATTGATGATGACCGACCTGTATAAAGGCCGTTGTGGAAAGATGTCCCCTATACATCCTCTAAGCACCAGAGTTTTTTCAGGCTGTAAGTTTCTTTTCTTTTGCAAAACAACGTTCTTTTTGAGTGTTACAAATGCTGCACGCGGCCTCTTCATCGCATCGCTGATTGTAACATCCAGTTCGGATGCTCGCGGAACTCGTCGCTGCTCAACGGCATAAAGTATTGTTTTCCGGGCCAAATCTAAAAGCTGTTTTTTATCTTCATCACTCAATTCAGCCCCCCTGCTTTCTTGCGAAAGAAATAAGGGGGGCGGTTTAACTTCCGGGTAGTTTGACCACACCCCTGAAAAGGCAATGGAAGCATAACTAACAGAGTTAGTAAAATCACCTGTCAATTCACCGGAAGTCGTATATTTTATCAACTCGGCCTTGACTCCCTCGTCCAGCGCCGAAAGCAGTATTGCGATCGGAATATAGCCGCATATTGTTGCGCCGGTATGCGCCTTGTATTCCAAAAAGCCTTTGCTGTCGAGCCGCCCAATTACCTCTACAGCCCCCATATCAAGCTCTCTTATACGCTCAGGAATGTTTTCTGTGAACGGGACGTAGCGATGTGCTCGGCCATAATGTACAAAATCCGAACTTGCTATTATGAGCGTTTCCTTGTCAATCAAACCGCCCACGATGGCGGCGGCTTTGTCAATTGTCTCTAACGAGCAACTGCCGGCCACAATCGGCACAAATTTGAAGCTTTTGAAGTGGCGTTGCAGCAGCGGCAGTTCTATCTGAACGCTGTGTTCATACCTGTGTACCTGCGGCACATTCTGAAACATCGGAAATTGCAGAAGCTTGTTTATAAATACCGTATCCAGCGGTATTTGCCCCAAAGGTGTTTCATAGTGGGTCACTCTCGGCACACTGAGCATCTCTTCCATAGGAGTACCGTGGCTTGGGCCAATAACAACTATGCGTTTGTATTTATTATCAGTTGTTTTGAGTCCGAAGGCCGCCGTCTGGCCGGACCATTGGTATCCTGCATGAGGCAAAATCAAGGCTATCACATTGTCTATCCGTCTGTCTCCGGCTTTTCGGAAAAAACCGTCGATTTGTTGGCTCAGCGCTCCGGCATCGGCAGAGTACCACCTGCCGGAAAGCGACGAAGGCATGACAATTTTAGCAGCTTGCACAGGCTCTTCTTTTTTAGGTGCAGGGCTTCGACTGAGCTCAGCCGAATGTCCTACTTCCTTGATAGTCCGCTTGTCCGCTTGGGGACGACTAACAGTGGGGACACCTTGTGGTGGAGTGGGAGTTTTCTTTCTGCATGAGGCCGGGAGAAGGAGAACCAAAATACAAAAGCAAATGAATCCGGCAAAGACGCCCCTGCCGGATTGAATTACGAATAATGAACTTCGAAATTCGATATTCCTTGTTCGGTATTCGATATTCTTAGTGCAGTCCATATTAACCGCTCCATTTACTCTGTTTAGAGATGTCTTGCAAAGGTCTTAGATAACCGGGATACTTTTTAACTCGAAAGGCCCGCACGAATTTACGTGGTAGGGGCAGGCCCGTGTGCCTGCCCTCAGGGCAACCACAGAGTGTTGCCCCTACCCTCGCAAACCAGGTGCCGGTGACAAATACTGAACCTGTTTTTATTAATTTCTGAATGAATTTTCTGCGCGTCATTTCCAAACTCCGTATATTTCTTGACTGCAATCCGGACAGCAGCCCTCTTTTAGCCTGTTTTGCAGGATGGTATAGCCCTTGCGTTCGATGAGCAGACCTTTGCAGCCCGGACAATATGTATTCTCGCCTTCATTACTGCGGACGTTTCCAATATAAACGTAGTCCAGCCCTTCACTGATTGCAATTTCACGAGCCATCTCTAATGTCTTTAGCGAAGTCGGCGGCAAATGCCGCATCTTGTGCTGGGGGTAAAATCCCGAAAAATGCAGTGGTGTCTCCCGACCCAGATTTGTTTTGAGCCACCGAGCGAGTTCACGTATTTGCTCAGGCTTATCATTCAGCGTTGGGATAACCAGGTTCGTAACTTCAACTAATATGCCGCTTGCCTTGGCCAGGACCAGGGCGTTCTGGACGGGCTTCAGCGTTCCCGAACAAATGCGCCGGTAGAGGTCGTCGGAAATGAATTTCAAGTCTATGTTGGCCGCGTCGATATATTCAAGCAGTTCTTTCCAGGGTTGCGGGTTTATGTACCCGGCTGTTACAAGGACGTTACGGATACCCTCTTTCCTTGCAAGCTTTGCCGTATCATACGTGTATTCATAAAAGATAATGGGTTCGCTGTAAGTATAGGCTATTGATAAATACCGGTTCCTTTTCGCTAGCTGGACGAGTCTTTCAGGCGGCAAAAAGGCTGCTGTGCTTTCTTCTGGATTCTTCTGGGATATTTCCCAGTTCTGGCAGTTCAGACAGTGCAGGTTGCACCCGACGGTTGCCACCGACAGAATTCTTGTGCCGGGCAGGAAATGAAAGAGCGGCTTTTTCTCAACCGGGTCATAAGGATTAACAGAGCATGGAAATCCGTAAACCACCGTTCGCAGAACGCCGTCGATATTAATTCGGACACGGCACTCACCGCTTTGGCCGGGTTCAATTAAACACATTTTTGGGCATAATTCGCACTGAACTGTCAACTCAAGCCTCACTTATTATGCGTTTCACAAAAGGTCATCGGAGTAGCCGTTCATGCATTGTTACACCATACTCTACTCTGCAAAGCAATGGTGGCGGAAAACACGCCTATAATTATAATAAGTTCTTCGCAAATTTTGTAGCCTCGAAATGTTGGTTGTTATATTAAAGGGCCACAATTTTGCCATAAGCCGCAAAATGACAGCCCAAATGCTGTCCGGGCGTGGGGATAAACGACAGAATTAGAGACCGCCGACCGTACGTTTAGCAGATTTCTTGATTTAGCTAAGAGGCCCGGCAGGGCTTGGATCTGTGTCCTGAGGCTCAGGTGTTTTCCAGCGTGCAAATAAGTTACTTGCTCGGGATATCTTTGAAAGGTTTTTCGCTCAGAAGAAATAAGATGACACAGTTTGTTCTTAATTTTCTTGCAATCTCAATCGGCAGGATGTAAAGTAAAATCGCTCCGGGCAGGTAGCTCAGTTGGTAGAGCAACGGACTGAAAATCCGTGTGTCGGCGGTTCAAATCCGCCCCTGCCCATTGCTTAACGCTCTGTGAGTGAAGAACTTACAGAGCTTTTACTTTGGACTCAATTCGTCCAAAATAGGCGGTGCACAAAAGTGCACAAGAAAGAGAACGTCAGATTCGCCTATTTCTCTTGGGTCTGAGATGGGCAGATATTGTCCTCACCCCCATCAACACCTTTCCCAATCCCTCACTATTTGCCCTCCTCGCCCTATCGAGATAGTCTTTCTTTATAGCAAGGTAGAACTCTTGTCTTTGTCTGATAATAATTCTATGGACAAAGACGCATATATAAAGCAATTGGAAAAAGAAATTGTCGAATTGAAAAAGCGTATCGAAGAGCTTGAACGGCTTTTGGGGATGAACTCGACGAATTCGTCCGGACCGCCGTCTTTCGCTCCGCCCGGAATATTTGCCGTATCGCCAAAGCATCGGCGTAAAAAACGCGGAGCAAAGAAAGGGCATCAGCCGAATGCAAGAGAGCTTCTGCCGCCGGAGAAAGCAGGAAAGGACCGTGTCCTTCCGCCGGGGGTAGAGCGGGCTCTCGTCTCCGCCCGGCAAAAGAAGAAATAAAGTAATGGTGGTTCGCGAACCGCCCCTACATGGATTTTACGGGTTGGGCGCACCGGGACTCGGAAGGGCCGCATCCCAACTCTCGGCCTTGTCCCAACTGGACGGGTGGGCGGTCGGGTCGAGGACGATCAGCGAGTAGCCGCCACCATCGGTTGAGGGATACCACACATCGTCGTAGCCAAACCGCAGTATCGCCGCATCCAGCGGCGAAGCCACCTTCAGAATGATATTTTCGCCGGCGTTGCTCAATTCGAGGGAGTACTCACCAGCGACGTTGATACCTGTGCCGAAAGCTATCTCGAACATGGCGGAATTGCTGTCGACAACAACGTACTCGCCGGGCCCAAGTTCCATCGGTGGGAAAGTAAACTCAATCCCTTCGGTAAAACGCACGCCCGTCAGGTCCAGATTCACGTCGCTGACGTTCTGCAGCTCGATGTAATCGTACTCGCTGGTGGTGGCTGGGGTGTTGTACATTATCTCGGTGACACGCAGGCCGTCCAGCAGCATCAAGCCTTTGCCATAGAGGCTGAGGTTGGGGTCGCTAACTGCAACCAGCTCGGGCAAAACCAGGAAATTGAGGTCGCCAACATTGTCGTTGAGCCCGTGTATTGACAGGACGTTGCGGCCCTGCCGCAGGTCGCTGATGTGCTCTGTGATGTCGAAATCGACAAATAGCAGGGCGAGCTCGTTCTGACGATTGCCGTCCGCCTCTGAGTTCCACCCTGGTGTTCCGGTGAAATTGTCGCTGGCCACCTCAACGCCGTTCAGGTACGCCACGAAGCCATCCTCGTATTTCATCCGCAGCGTCAGCATGTCAAAGACACAGGGGTCTTCGACTTCAAACTCGATGCGTGACCACAGGGAAGCGTTGATGCCTAACATATCGTCCTGCACGTCGGTGCCGCCGAACCCTCCCTCAAGCTTGAAGACATCAAAGGAATACGCCTTATAACCACTATCGCTACTTGGGTCGGCCTCGGCCCGGACCGTAAAGCTGCCATCGGCCGCTGTAATGCCGGTCCAGCGTGCAACATAACCTTCGCTGTAATTATCTCCGGTGTTGAACCTCACCGTGTTTTCGGCGAGGACATCCACGCCTGTGGTGCTGGCGTTGGTGTAGGTGTCGGCGCTCTAAAGAGTGTATATCGTCAGGCGGTTGGTGTAATTGCAGCGAGTAGCGGACGTGGCAAAGGTGTACCCCGTCGTCGGATCTAAGCCCGTGAACGTCAGGTCGACCCACCAGTCCTTGCTGCCGTAATAAATCACACCGGTCATGTCCGTTATCCCACCGAATGTGTTGTAGGCATCGGTGCTTACAGCACAGTCACTTCCGCCACCACTGGGTTCCACCTGCCAGGTTACACCCCCGCTCTGGGCCAGCGTTGCTGTGATACCTGTGTCGTCGCCTGTGGTCTGGTCTACCAGCGGTCCGGAAGTGGGGCCGGCGTATCTATTACCAATGCCATAGGTTGTAACGTTGGCGGCGATGTACTGGTCGCTGCTGCGATATACACAGTCATTATAGGCGACCCTCGACACGCCCCCAAAGCCAAAGCCCAGGCCGGTCCGTCCAGCCTGCCATTCCGCGTCGTCGAAATCGGTCTGCATCCAGGTAGTCTCCCAGGTCGCGTCGGTGGGTACGTAATAACGAGCGATCGCACCGGAAGGCACAAGCGTGGTGGTCCTGACCGTCGTTGCAACCGGGTTGGCAATATGAGGCGTGGGCAGCTCAAAGAACTCGAAGCTAACTGCACCATCGGGTATGCGACCCTGTGATGCATCCGTCGTCTGCGGACCGTAAAGCACTTTGTCTATCTCATTAAGCTCGGCATCGTACAGAGCAATTATTTCCCCGTCGGCTGAGAGTCTGAAATCCACGTGCCCGGGACGGTTCTGGTCGTCGGCATGGAATACGGCGAAGCCCTCGCCGGCAACAAAGCTCAGAGGGCTAACCTGCTGCTTGTACGGCTGGGTCACGGGATTATCAGTAAGGTACATACCGCTCAGGTCCACGGGAAAGGCTTGCGGGTTAAACAGCTCAATAAAGTCGTCATTGAATAATACATCCTGGTCGGCAAGCCACTCATTTATCTTCAATGTGGCCGGCTCACCAAGGGGTTGGGCGACGTTGGAATATCCAAAAGTCGGCTGATTCAGTTTCCACTGCCGGTCGTAACCAACTCGACCGATAGAGTAGTCGTTTATCTGCATCCCGAACTCAACCGAATCGAGC
>DUZJ01000135.1 GCA_013349615.1 Planctomycetota bacterium
AGTTGTCAATAAACAAAATGTTACAGCTGTTATCCTTGCAGGCGGCCGTGACTTCGGGCGGTGTCCGTTGGCATCGCGTTTACCTACAGCGTTATGGCCATTAGTGGGGAAACCTGCGATAGATCGTTTGTTGGTTCATTTAGTTAAACAAGGAATAGACCGGGTTGTGATTTGTTCCAACGGTGATGGTTCATTGCTGGCAGAATCGATACATACTGATAATCATTTGGAGCTAAAATTCTTAGACGAACAGTTACCATCAGGTACTGCCGGGTGTGTTCGCGATGCTGCCAGCGGCGAAACAGACGATTTACTCCTGGTATTGCCTGCCAGTATGATATGTCCCCCGAAAATCAATGTGCTGATAAGCGCTCACCGCGAGGGCCAGTCAGACTTGACTGTGATGTTTAATCCCGGCCACGGAAATGGCAAGATGCTGGGGGAGGCGGCCGGCATCTATATTTGTAGCCCTGTTCTTTTGGAATATATCCCCAAAGAAGGCTACTTTGATATCAAGGAGGGCCTGATTCCTGAATTGCTGCGTGCCGGCAAAACCGTTCATACGGCGGTATTGCCAAATCACGTTGGAAATTTTCGAGATTGGCGAGGATATCTGTGCGCCATCGGTGATTACCTTGAAAATACCCCAAAACTGACCGCGGATTTAAAACTCTGCAAGCGTAACAACTCACAAGCCGTATGGATGGCGGCTAATTCGATGGTGGACCCGGCTGCGCGAATTTATGGACGGGTCGTTATTATGGATGGCGCTCGCATTTCCGAGGGTGCAGTGATTTTTGGGCCAACTATACTCGGACGCGATGTTAGTATCGGCAAGAATAGTATTGTTATAAATAGCGTGCTCTGGGACGGCGCACAAGTGGGGCCAAATTGTGAAATTCAGCGATGCCTGATTGACTACAACGCGGCTGTGCCTGGTAATACCGTTGTGGAAGAGAAAGCCATCGCACTCAGACCAGAGCGAAGGTTGGAAAGTTTGGTTGGCAGCGTATCGAAAGTTGGGGAAAATAACGCGGACAGATTGCAGCACGCATTGCAGCTACAGCTTGGTAAACTTAACAGAAAATTGCCGGATTGGGTACAATCGCACAAGACAAAAATCGTCCCCTGGTTGGCGGCCGGCCTTCTTTTAATTGCTTTTCTATGGTCTTACCGGACTGGTCTTGTAAATCTTTGGAATACCTGGCAGAGAAGCGATGAATACTCCAGCGGCCTTTTGGTTCCTTTTCTGGCGGTCTACATCTTGTGGTCGAGGCGCTATGAACTTGCTCAATGCCGCATCAGGCCTTCTGTTTGGGGTCTATTTGCCTTCGTGGCAGCGCAGGCAGTCAGACTTTTTGGGCTGTTCTTTATGTATAGCTCGGCAGAAAATTTGTCCATTGCTCTAAGTATTGCCGCATTGGTGCTGCTGCTGTTTGGCTGGCAGTTTCTCCGAAAGGTATCTACGGTACTGCTGTTCCTGTGCTTAATGCTGCCCTGGCCCACCCGAATCCAGGCCGCTGTGGCGCTGCCTCTACAAAGCTGGGCCACTTCATCAGCCGTATTCTGTCTGGAGGTGATGGGCTATGAGGTCATACGGGAAGGCAATATCATCCATATCGGCCAGGCAACCGTCGCAGTCGCTGAGGCGTGCAACGGCTTGAGAATGGTCACCGCCTTTTTCGTGATTAGCGGCCTGGTTGTCCTGCTGGTCAAACGAGCATGGTGGGAAAAGCTTATCGTCCTGGCATCAAGCCTGCCCGTTGCTCTACTTTGTAACACAGCGCGATTAACAATCACAGCGCTTGCTTTTACAGTACTCAGCGGCGAGTATTGGGAAAAAATATTCCACGATTTTGGCGGCTATGCAATGATGCCATTGGCCCTTGCAGCGGTAGTTGCTGAGCTTTGGCTTTTAGCAAAACTTACAACGCTTCCGATGAAAGAAGAAGCAATAATAATCACACGGCAAAAAGGTGAGGGACTCCCAACGCGATAAGAGGCATTTGGGAGCCCTGATTAGTATTAGCAAACAGAACTGAAGGAGAACCAGGAAATGAATGATTTAGAAAAATATCGTAGTCATGTGATTGAGCAAAGGCCTGCTAATTTTGAGCCACCACCTGAATCTGCCGGTCATTCCACATCCAATTTGATTATGGGTGTACTTCGCCGCTGGTACATTGTGCTGCTGATATTCTTTGTAATGTGCGCAATTGGTATTCCTGCAATATGGTTTTCGATTGAACCTTTATATAGTGTAACCGGCGCAATAAGGGTCGCTCCTATTTTAGCAAACATCCTGACCGGCGAAGCAGACAGAGGAGAAATATCAAATTATGACAACTTTATGAATACTCAGGCACAAATGATCACCAGCAGCCAGGTGGTGCAAAGAGTAGCAACCGATTTAGCAGACAAAAACCTGGCCTACTTTGAAAATGAGCCCACAGGGCTTGTCACGAAACTAAAACAGACACTAAAGAACACCAAGGCAAAGCCCGAGTCGGCAAGCATATTGAAACAGGCGATATCTAATGGTGTCATCAGTGCTGCCTCTGACCGTCGTACTGAGTTCATAAAAATAACTATGCAAAGCATGAACGCCTCAGAAGCGAAGCAAATTGTAGATGCCTTTATTAGCGCCTATATGGCCGTCGAAGGAGACAGTTCCATCGAGTATGAGGGTCAAAAATTGACTGCGCTGGTAGAGGAGCAACGTGTTCAGGCCAGAAATTTGGAAAAAAAGCGTATAGACATCAACGCCTTGGCACAAAAGTTTGGGTCCAAATCCCTGGACAAACGTCAGGAAATAAAGTTGGAACGTGTCGGAATGCTGCTTAGCGAAGTAACCAAATGGGAGGCAAATAGAATTTCCCTCGAGGCTCAGGTGGAGGTGCTGAAAAATAGGTTAGAATTGCCCGATGCAAATACACAAGACCAGACCACTGAGCAGGAGAAATTGGCAACTGCAGTGCAACAGCCCGTAGACCAAAATGATCCGACGCGCCGCAGCTATATAAATGCCGACCCAACGCTAATCGCGTTCATAGCAAATCTCACACTGTTAGAACAGGAACTTATCGTTGCCGAGCTGAGATTCGCACCTACAAATCCGGAACTTAGGGACAAAGCTGTTGTGATAGAAACATTGAAAGAACGTATTGAGCAGCGTAAGACGGAAGTAGGTGAAATGTATGACGGTTTCATGGCTAAGAAAATTGTTGAGGCAGAAAAAGAAAAGCTGCTTAACGCGGAAAACGAACTGGCTAATGCACAGGCTGAGTTGGAACTAACAAGGGCCTATGAACAGCGGTTTAAGGATATGCTCGCTAAGGAGGATACGGAGACCATTGATGTAGGTCGACGCCAACTGGATATACAGGAATTGCAGGATGAAATGTCTTTGACCAAAGAAACGTATGATAGAATCGGCCGGCGTATACAAGAACTGGAAATGGAACGAAAGCGTCCTGCAAGGATTTCCGTCGCTTATAATGCCGACGTTGCTTCTATCCGAGATAAGCGAGTAAAATACTCAGCGGCCCTGGTCTTTGGCGCGTTCGCTTGTGGAATGCTATTGGCCTTCCTGAGAGACAGGGCTGACCAGAGGCTGCGCACACCTGACGATGTCGTTAAGCGCATCGGTATCCGAATAATCGGGACTACCACCAGTTCAGACACCATCAAAAGAGCTGCTCTCCCAAGACAGATGGCCGGAGACTACCAAACTATTCGTGCAAACTTGCGGCTGCTTAATGGCGACAGAATGCCCAAGAAGCTGGTTATTACGAGCCCGGCGTTAAGAGAGGGCAAAACTACTTTTGCCATCAATTTGGCGATAAGTATGTCCAGGTCCGGGAACAAGGTTCTGCTGATAGATGGCGACTTGAGGAAACCGGATATTGCCCACTTACTGAATATTTCCGACGGCTCAAAAGGCCTGCACGATGTGCTTTTCGGAAGAGACTTTGACCAGGCTGTTTGCTTTGTGCCTTCAGTCGGCTTGGATGTGCTTGCGCCGAATTCTCGCAATGGGGCCGATGCCTACGAATTATTAGCTTTGCCAGGGGCGGCTCAGCGCATAAATACAATCAGCCAGAAGTACGACCACGTGATTATTGATACTCCTCCCATGCTGGCCTTCCCTGACGCCCTGGTGTGGGCCAAGATGGCAGATGGCGTTATTTTGACCAGCTTTGCCGGCCACACTACCGCTCCGGACCTTAGAGAAGCAAATGAAAAGCTTGCCCAAATAAATGTAAATGTGCTTGGCACTGTTCTAAGTAACGTCGACACTGCTCACAGTTACTACCGTTATGGTCACAATTATCATGCACAAAATACGCGGTCAAGGAAGAATGCAAAGCGAGCCGGCGCTAACCTGCTCTCCTCCACACAGAGTCGGAAGAGAAAGAAACCAGCGGATGGCACTCCTAATGGGAATTAACTTTGCCTTGCCATTAATGAGATATTAGTTCTTCATCCACCCATGTTCTCAGGCAATTTATGAATCTGATTATCGTACACAAGAACAGGAGCTCCGCAAATAACAGCGGCGTTCGCCTACTTGCGTTTGCTATGTCAGCAGAGCCTGTTGCCGACGTTATTCTCGATGGATTAAGCAACAATTTATGCCTGGACGGCGATACAAACGCTGTTATTGCCGCCCCGGAAGGATGGAGCGTTGACCCCGGCGCAGCGGCAACAAAGATAATAGCTTACGGTGGAAACGTGCCAATCCGTTTTGAGCTTCTGCGGAAAACCAGACGAACCTCGTGGCTCGTTGTTTCCAATGGTCGGTTCGCTACGCAGATTGATAGTGAGCTGCTCCATAAAGTACTGGCCGGTATCCAGACGGATGTGGTAGCAGTTAATGTCGAACCTGAATTGCTGGGCAAACGAGATAAGGTGCGATTGGCAGCTCAAGGTAAGGTGGCAGGTTTCCGTCGGCGGTACTCTGATTGTGCAGAACCCGCACCCGTTCCTGCCGATTGGCCTCATCATATCTTTGTTAAAACTAATGTTCTTGACCGTGTCCTGACCGGGCAGACTTTGCCTCAATCGTTTTCCGCTTTTTTAGAAAGGTGCCGGCGGGCGCAATTAACGCTGCGAACAATTAATGTGGGTGGGGTCGTACTGGATTTGGAAACGGAAGACGGCCTGCTCAATTTCTGCCAGGCAGAGCTTTTCAAAATACGAAATACGAAGTACGAAATACAAAATTCAAACATGATATCGCCGAGTTCAAGATTAGTTGGGAAAGTTCTGTTAGGAAAGAATATTCACATCGGCCCGAAAGCCATTGTTGTAGGCCCAACCATCATCGGTAATAACGTTAGGATTGGTGCCTCTGCCGTCATAAATTCATCAATCATTGGACCGGGAGTTTGTGTGCCGCAGAATCAATTTGTCCAGGACCACGTTGTAAAAGGACCACAATACAACTGGAAACGCCTGAATCAATGTAAAAGCAATAATTCAAAGCAGGTTTGCGGCCCTAAGTTCGATTTTAACCACCAACAACGTGCTAACAGCACTTTCCGTAATTGGTCGAGATTTTCTTATGCCGGATGCTTTAAGAGAATTGCTGATATTGTTGCGGCTATGATTGTGCTGATTCTTTTTGCGCCTGTTCTTCCGATAATTGCTTTGGTTATAAAACTCAACTCTCGCGGGCCGGTATTCTTCAAAGATACCCGACAGGGACTGCACGGCAAAGCATTCAGTTGTCTGAAGTTCAGAACTATGGTCGTGGGTGCTGACAAGATACAAGATAAGCTAAGAACCGTCAGCCAGGTTGACGGCCCGCAATTCAAGATGGCGGATGACCCGCGGCTCAGTGCCGTCGGCAGCTTTTTGCGAGACACCTATATCGACGAAATACCTCAATTCTTTAATGTACTGCTTGGCCAGATGAGCGTTGTTGGCCCAAGACCTTCTCCCGAATCGGAGAATACATTGTGCCCATCCTGGCGCGATGCCCGGCTCTCGGTTCGGCCGGGTATCACGGGACTTTGGCAGGTCTGTAGAAGCCGTCAGCCAATGAAAGATTTTCAGGAATGGATATATTACGACATCAAATATGTCAGAGACCCGTCATTAAAAATGGATTTGTGGATAAGTTGGAAAACAGTAAAAAAAATGGTCAGGAATTTCGCCAGGCAGTTCTAAAAATAAAGTGCGTAGATGTGAAGGGGTAACTAAATGCCAAGAAGATATTTTAACTGGAAATTAGCGATTGTTTTGCTAATCGGTCTTGTTGTTTTGGGCGCGACTGCTTTCGGACTGCGCCAATGGCGGAGAAGCGGCAGAGCCGAGCGGGGACTCATCCTTGGCAATAAGGCATACAAGGAACATCGTTACGAAGAAGCGGCATCGCAATGGGGCCGTTACCTGACTGTTGAACGAACCAATGTGCCGATACTGCTCAAATACGCGGATGCGCAGCTCAATATCAGACCTCTCAAACGCAACAACTTTCAACAAGCCATAGCGGCTTACCGAACGGCCTTGAGAGAGGACGAAAACAATTCCGAAGCTGTTACGAAACTTACTGAAATGTATTTAGGAATGGGTATGCCCGGTGAGGCCGAGTTAATTATCACAAGATACCTTGACACAAATCAAGACCCCAAGCTTCGCAGGATGTTGGCCGTGGCACTGGCCAGGCAGCGAAAATTCAATGAAGCAGCAGGGCAGTTGAACACCATTATAAAAGAGCATCCTGACCAGATATTAGCCTACGAAACATTAGGTCAACTAACAGAACAGCGCCCGGAAGATTTTCCGGAATCCGCTGCTAACTTGTTTGATAAAGCTGTGAAGAATAATCCGTCCTCGGCCCTGGCATACATAATCCGTGCCGGTTTCCATCTAAGAAGTAAAGACGACCCCAACAACGCCTTAGCTGACCTGGAACAGGCTGAGAAACTGGATTTATCTGAGCCTATCGTACGGCTGCGCCTTGCGGGCGAATTTATCAACGCGAATGTTTTCTTTGACGCAAATATCTTCGACAAGGCCGAGATTCACCTTGAGGCTGTTCAAGCTGCCGAACCAAACAACGAGCTCCTTTGGCGGACCTGGGCGACGCTCGCGCTAAAATCAAACTCGAAAGCAACAATGCTAAAAGTCGCCGAAACCGCGTTAAAAGAGCTTATCTTTCAACCCTTGGATTTTATGACCACCGCCGCAGAGCTATATATCAGATGCGATGAGCTTGACCGCGCCGGCGACTGTATTTCCAAACTAAACCAAAAAGATATTGCCCCCGCAACTACTGCATTCCTGGAAGGTCTTGTAGCAGAGAAGAAAGGGCAGCGTTACGAGGCGGTAAGATGTTGGCGCCGGGCAATGCAATTAGGTAATAAATCCCCACGAGTTCGATTAGCGTTGGCATCAGTTTTGTCTCGTTCAGGTGACGCACAATCGGCGCTGCGGCAGTTACGCACACTAATTTCTGAAAGGCCTAATCTTTTCGATGGACACTTGGCCCTTGCCAGGATGTTGGCTCAGACCGGAGACTGGGCCGAGATGGCGGAACAA
>DUZJ01000125.1 GCA_013349615.1 Planctomycetota bacterium
ACGATTGATAATTCGCCGGTAAAGGTCATTTAAGTCACTCGTTGCGAAATTGCCTCTTTCCAGAAGAACCAAAGGACGCAAATCCGGCGGGATAACCGGAACAACTTCAAGCACCATCCACTCAGGCTTATTATTGCTATTGTTAGCTTCGTTGACAATCTTAAGGCGTTTGGTGAGGTCTTTCATCTTCTGCTTGCTGTTTGTCTTAGCTATAGCCTGTCGCAATTCTATGCTCAAGATATTCAGGTCAAGATTTACCAACAACGCCCTGATGGCTTCGGCGCCCATTGAAGCCTTGAATCCGGCCGGGGGCGAACCGTATTTGTTCGATGCCTCACGGAATTCTTCTTCGCTAAGCAGTTGGCCTAACTTCAACGGGCTTTGGCCGGGGTCAGTAACAACATAGTCCTGGAAATAAACTATCTTCTCCAGGTCAGCTGTTTTCATTGCCAAAAGGGTACCAATACGATTTGGTATGGCCTTGAAAAACCATATATGCACTACCGGCGCTGCAAGATTGATATGTCCCATTCGTTTGCGTCGAACGCGACTGTGCGTAACCTTGACTCCACATCGGTCGCAAATTATTCCCTTAAACTTGGTACCTTTATATTTGCCGCAAGTACACTCCCAGTCCCTTTCGGGCCCGAAAATTCGCTCACAGAATAAGCCGTCCTTCTCCGGTCGATAAGTACGGTAGTTGATAGTCTCGGGCTTACGTACTTCCCCAAACGACCAGCTACGAATATCATTGGGACTGGCTAATGAAATCTTTACCGAACCGTAATCATTAATACGATCGTAAATACTTTCATACATTTAAGGCTTCCCCTAACTGACTATTGACTATTTTTCGTTTTTTGTTTTTTTTTCAATAATCAATAATCCTTTATCGATAATCATCTCTACAACGCCATACCTCCAAGGCGTTTCTTTTCAAGCTGGATATTCAATCCCAATCCTCTAATTTCATTACACAATACGTCAAAAGACAGCGGCGTACCCGCTTCGAGAACGTTTTGTCCTTTTACCATCGATTCATAGATTTTTGTTCGGCCCTCAACATCATCGCTTTTGACGGTGAGCATCTCCTGCAGTGTATAAGCCGCTCCGTAGCCCTCGAGGGCCCACACTTCCATTTCGCCGAATCTTTGTCCGCCTGTTCTTGCCTTGCCACCTAACGGCTGCTGCGTAATCAGACTATACGGTCCCGTTGCCCTGGCGTGGATCTTATCATCAACAAGATGGTGCAGTTTCATCATATATATGCATCCTATGGTTGCAGATTGGTCGAATGGTTCGCCTGTTCTGCCATCGTATAATTGAGTCTTCAAAGTCTGGGGGACATTTACAAAGAACTCATCATCAGGCGGGACCTCTCCTTTTACCTCAAGTTCAGCCTCTCGCTGCTTGACAAGCTCATTCGCTTCGGCTGTCAATTCCCGTA
Source organism: Planctomycetota bacterium (assembly GCA_013349615.1). Taxonomy (GTDB): domain Bacteria; phylum Planctomycetota; class Phycisphaerae; order Sedimentisphaerales; family Anaerobacaceae; genus CS2-K091. Next base: position 1,448 of record DUZJ01000125.1, read on the forward strand.
TATCATCCTCTGTAGCACCGTCGAAGACGGGCGTAACAGCGTTAAATCCCAGCACCTTTGCCACCCAGCCAAGATGCGTTTCGAGAATCTGTCCGACATTCATCCGGCTCGGCACGCCGAGAGGATTTAGCAATATGTCGAGACTCGTGCCATCTTCGAGAAACGGCATATCCTCCTCCGGCATAATCTTTGCGATAACGCCCTTGTTGCCGTGGCGTCCGGCTACTTTATCGCCGATTGACAACGCCCTTTTAACTGCAACGTAAACTTTTACCATCTGCAATACGCCACTGGGCAGCTCATCGCCGTGTTTCATACTATCGGTCCTGCGTTTCTTCTCTTCCTGAATTTCAGTAATCTTGCCCCAGAATCCTTTTTCGATGATTTTCTGTACATCGTCTCTGGCCGAGGCGGGCCTGACCCACTTAATATTAAAGTTTTCTACCTGCTCATAAATAACCTCTTCATTTGGGCTTTGCCCCACCTTCTGACGTGTGGACGGGTCAACGATATTGACGTCGAATTTCTTGTGGATAGCTTCAATCATCTGCCTGAAAACCATGCACTCTTTAGCTCTCGCCCGCTTTTCATATTGTCTTATTTCAGCCGCCAGCGTCCTTTTTTCCTCGTCGGTGGCCACACCGCGTCTGGTGAATCTTTCCGTTTTTATCACCACTCCTTCATACCCGCTGGGCAGTTCAAGTGAGTCGTTTTTGACGTCTTCGCCGGCTCTTCCGAATATAGCGTGCAGGAGTTTTTCCTCAGGTGTCAGTTCTGTCTTGCTCTTGGGTACGACCTTACCTACGAGGATATCACCAGGACAAACTCTTGTTCCTTCGCAGACTACTCCGTATTCATCAAGGTTTCGCAGCGCCTTTTCGCTGACATTGGGAATATCACGGGTGAATTCTTCTCTGCCAAGACGGGTCTCGCGAACTTCAGCAGTAAATTCGTCGATGTGTATGCTGGTAAAGCTATCGTTCTTGCAGAGTTTTTCACTGACAATAATGGCGTCCTCGAAGTTAAAGCCGTCAAAAGAGACGAATCCGACAAGTAAGTTTTTGCCGAGCGCCAACACGCCGTTCGCGGTGCCGCCGCCATCTGCTATAATCCGGCCTGTCTGGACCTTTTCGCCGAGTACCACTACCGGCTTTTGATTAAGACATGTTCTCTCATTCAATCCGACAAATTTGGCAAGATTATATTCATCGGTGTGGTTAATGACTATATTAGTTGAGTCCACTGCGGTAACGACGCCGCCTCTTTTGGCCCGCACCACCATACTTGAGTTCCGCCCGACCAACTCCTCCATACCGGTGCTAACCAAAGGCGGCTCCGTCTTCAGCAGTGGCACTGCCTGTCGCTGCATATTTGAACCCATCAAAGCCCGGTTCGCATCATCGTGCTCCAGAAACGGGATAAGCGAAGCTGAAACACCAACAATTTGCTTGTATGAAACATCAACATAGTCAACTTCTTTGCTGGCCACTTGAGCCAGTTCGCCATTTCTCATGGCAAGCACCATGCCCTCGTGAATTTGACCGGTCTCCGGGTCGAATGTGTTCGGGGCTGCAATTACAGACTTCATATCCTCATCGGCCCGCAAATAATCAACCTTGTCTGTGGCTTTACCATTTTCGACCCTTCGATATGGGGTAAGCAGAAATCCATATTCGTCAATCGTTGCAAATATGGCCAACGAGGCAATCAAGCCGATATTTGTTCCTTCGGGTGTTTCAATCGGACAGACTCTGCCGTAATGGCTGATATGAACATCACGGACTTCAAAGCCTGCCCGCCTCCTGTTCAAGCCACCGGGGCCAAGAGCAGATAGACGCCTTTCGTGTGTCAACTGGCTTAACGCATTGGTCTGGTCAACAACCTGCGATAGCTCGCCTCGCCCAAAGAAATAGTTGATACTGCTGGATACGCTCTTGGAATTTACCAAATCTGCGATGCGCTTCGGCTCATCCTCGTTTCTGGGCTTCATGCTCATTCGCTCCTGAACGGTTTTGCGAAGCTTCAGCAGCCCTTTTCTGATTTCATCACCAGCCAGCTCCTCGATTGTCCGCAGTCTTCTGTTACCCAGGTGGTCGATATCGTCGACCTCACCCTCGTTGTTGCGCAGACCCACTATGTATTTCATCGTGTTGAGAAAATCCTCCGGACGAAGTGTCATCTCATTTTCGTCTACCGCCTGTCCGAACTTCCGATTTAATCTGAATCTGCCGACTTTACCGAGGCGATAGCGGTTCGAATCGAAAAATTTCTCTTCAAAGAATTTTTTTGCCTTCTCCGTGCTTGGCGGATTGCCGGGCCTTAACCTCATATAAAACTTCAGCAATGACCGCTCATGACTCTGGCAATCGTCCTCAGCAAGAGTGTTCAGAATGATTGGGTCTCGAACCTCCTCGATGACTTCGACCTTACCCTTCCTTCTCTTTCCCCGTTCCTCAGAAACAACTTCTTCGACAATACCACACTCCGTCAATTCCTTTATTGCCCATTTTTTCAGCATATTATCGGCAAATGATCCGGCCGTAAAATGCAGTTTAAGTCGGGCCTGCAATCCCTGACCTTTAAGGTTTTTGTTTTTTTCCTCTCCAGCCAGACCGACATAACCATCTTTCACTTTGCCAGTTTTAATTTTCTTGAAGAAATATATCCCTTGCTCGTTAGTCTGTACTTTCTTATAGACATCTAAGTCTTCTATCTCTATCCAGTCTGAATCATCTTCCATCGCTTTTGTACATTCTCGGAAAAGTTCCTCAAGCCGAGAGTTCTTCTCGAACAGGCTTTTCACTTTCTTTATAGGCTTCAAACGTTTCTCGTCATTAAGGTCTGGACATCCACCTTCCTTATGCTCATCCACAGCGTACCAAGCAAGTTTAGTCTCAAGTGCAGATAGTTCATCCTTTTCTAGGGTATAATCTTCTTTTTTAGTAACAACACATTTAAATGCAAATCCACCGGTTGTTTTGCATGCTTTGATCATGTATTTTTTACGAAGGTTTTGTTTATTTTTATTTACCCAATTACGTACTTCTTCATCCCCACCTTTTTTACCCCCACCAAGCCATCTCTTGGCTTCGATTTCATCTTTAGCCTTTTTGGTCCGCTTTATCAAAGAGGAAGACCCACCGGAAGTAATATTACTTTGTTGTATTAAAGAGACTCTATCACCGATTTGTGTGCCGGCTTCTACTACAACCTCACCGGTCTCTTTGTCCACAATCGACCCTACCGCCCACATAGCAGGGGTGAGCTCAGCCACAGGAACAGTCTTTGTTGGATAAAAGACACGCAAGATGGCCTCGTTAGTGCCGAACACCTCGTCCATTGCTCGCAGAAAAATGGTGGCCGGTATCTTGCTGGACTGGTCAATTCTGACAACCAAAACATCTTTACGTGTAACACCTATCTCTATCCAACTTCCCCTCTCGGGTATAATTCTGCCGCCGTGCAGCACCCTGTCGCCCTCTTTGCTCTCGATAAGAAAATCAACGCCGGGACTCCGGTGCAGCTGGCTGACTATGACCCGCACGGCACCGTTGATGATAAACTCCCCGCCGCCTATCATAACGGGTATCTCACCAAGATATATTGCCTGCTCGGCTAAATCTTCACCGTCCTTGCTGCGCATTCTGCACGAGATTTTTAATGGGTAGCCGTAGGTCAGCCGCAGTTGTCGGCACTCACTTGGGGAATAACGCGGCCTTTCCAGCTCGTAGTAGAGATATTCCAGAAGCATACTCTTATCATAGCTTTCGATAGGGAATATCTCATGAAACAGGGATTCGAGCCCAATACGCTTTCTTTTTGTCGGGGGCACATCTTCCTGCAAAAAGCGCTCGTAACTTCTTCTCTGTATCGCTACAAGGTCTGGTATCTTAACGGCATCATGGACTTTGCCAAAATTGCGAACAGCTTGCCCAGCACCAATCTTCAACATTACCTTTTCTCCCACATTAAATGTGTCAATTGTAGGGGCAATCCTATATGGTTGCCCTGGGCAGGCACACAGGCCTGCCCCTACGTTTCCGGCACCAAAGATTGGTGCCGGCCCATCTGACCCTGCCATACATTTGGTCTCTTGTATTTCATAAAGTGCATCCGGCACTTTATGACTTATAGCTCGCTTCGCACTTTATTTCAGGCCAGCTCAACAACCGCACCCACAGCTTCAAGCTTCTTTTGTGCAGCCTCGGCTTCTTCCTTGCTGATGCCTTCTTTGACCGGTTTGGGAACGTTGTCAACAAGGTCCTTGGCCTCTTTCAGTCCGAGTGCTGTCAAAGCTCTTACTTCTTTGATAACCTGAATCTTTTTATCGCCGAATTCTTTCAGGATTACATCAAAGCTGGTTTTCTCTTCGGCTTCCTCAGCCTGGCCTTGTTGGGCAGGTCCCGCCATCATAACAGCGCCGGCGGCAGCCGGTTCTATACCATACTCTTCCTTGAGATAATCGCCCAGCTCTTTGGCCTGCATCAGCTTCAGGCCGACTATTTTGTCACCGAGCTTCTTAATCTCGCTGTTCCACTTCTTTGTCTCTTTGGCTTCTTCTTTCTCCATCGTTGGCTTGGCTTCTTTTACTTCTGTCCTTGCCTTGGTTTCTTTTGCCTCCGTCGTCTCCTTAGTTTCTCTCTTTGTCTCAGTTTCTTTTGCCATCTTTGTCAACTCCTATTGGATAACGCCTTGTGGTAGCTGAAACTCACGCCTTTCATTTAACCCGTTATAGGGGCAGCCACACAGGCAACAATATTTCGAATTCCCCGCCTCTTTTTATACTTTAAGCTGCTCGGCTTTCAGCCCTTTCAATAATAGTCTTTACGCAAGCTGCGATAATTCCAGCCGGAGCACTGAACGTGGCGGCCAATCTTGCCGCGGGTGCTTGTGCCAAAGCGACAATTTCGCCCTGCAATTCCTGCCGGGATGGCATTTTTGAAAGTTGCTCTGCTGCTTTGGCTTCTAAAGCCGAGCCATCCAGAAAAGCACCTTTAATCTCTATCACCGGCACCTTGCTGCGCCATTCGGCCAGCGTTTTTGCCACGTCAACGATGCTATCGCCGCCATAAGCGATAGTGCAAGAGCCGCTGAACAGAGCCACTGCTGGTTCCATCTCGCGATTGCGCAACGCCTTTTTGAACAGCGAATTCTTCACGACCAATAACCTGATACCCTTCTCTTTAAGCTCGCCTCGTATTAGGTTATTGTCAACACCGCCTACGCCTTTGGTACTGACAACCACGAAATCCTGGATACCTTCATTGCCAATCTTCTTTTCCAGTTCGGCCTGCAGCAATTCTTTCACGTATTTGCTCATCTTCGTACCTTATCTTGTAACTCGTCTCTCGTGCCCCGAGCCACGGGTTACGTGCTAACCGTTATGCCCGGGCTCATTGTCGCAGATATAGATATTTTTTTGATATACGTACCCTTTGCCGTCACCGGTTTGATTTTTTTTATGTGTGAGATAAAGGCCTCGATATTGCCTATTAGTTTTTCGTTCTCGAAGCTTTGCTTTCCGACAACTGTGTGAACATTGCCTCCCGCATCGTTTCTAAACTCGACTTTTCCCGCGGCAAATTCAGCTACCGCGGTTGCAACATCGGCGGTTACCGTGCCATTTTTGGGCGAAGGCATCTTGCCCTGGGGCCCAAGGACCCTTCCGAGCTTGCCTACCTTGCCCATCACCTTTGGCGAGGCGATAGCCACATCGAAATCCAACCAGCCGTCCGAGATTTTTTTTATCAGCTCATCGCAGCCGACCTCAATAGCACCAGCCTTTTGGGCTGCTTCAACGTCAGCGTCCTCACAGAAAGCGATGACTTTTTTCTGCTTGCCTATCCCATAGGGCAGGGATATTGAGCCGCGAACCATCTGGTCGGCCTGCTTGGGGTCAATACCCAGATGCAGCACACATTCTATGCTCTGGTCAAATTTTACCGAC
>DUZJ01000116.1 GCA_013349615.1 Planctomycetota bacterium
CGAGGCTGAAAAGTTTCAGCCGGGAGATATTGCAGGCCCGATTGAGACAGCCCGGCAGGAGCATATCTTCATAATGAAGCTGGAAGAAAAACACCCGAAGAGTTATCAGCCGTTTGAGAAGGTACAGAGAGAAGTGGAGGCCAAAATTAGTTCTGACCGCCGCAAGCAGGCTCAGGAGAAGATTCTGGCCGAACTTCGCCGGCGGGCGGAAGCTAAACTAAGCAGCGAATTTACAGAGTTCTGCCTTCAAAAAATTTACCGGATGTCCGTAAGGACTCCATAGGAGAGCAACCAAATAAATCGGTGATTGGTGAATGGTGATTATTTAGTTCCTGTTGCGGAAAGCCTCTTTCGCTATGTCACCCCTGCGAAAGCAGGGCTCTACAGCCCAAAAAGTGGATTCCTGCTTTCGCAGGAATGACAAATGCTGTTTCCGCAACAGATACTATTTAAGTAGGGGCGGTTCGCGAACCGCCCTTCCTAATCAGGGGTAACGGATGGAAATTGTGGCGCATGGCATAGACCTTGTAGACCGTCCTCGAATAGAGCAGATGATAAAGCGGCACGGCGAGCGCTTTATTGACAGGGTTTTTACTGCCGCCGAGCAGGCTTATGCCGAGGCGAATAAGGACAAAGTGGAGAAATTAGCCGGACGTTTTGCGGCGAAGGAAGCTGTTCTTAAGCTGATGGGGACAGGCTGGCGGGGCAAAATCGCCTGGACAGATATTGAAGTAGTAAACAATGCTTTGGGTCAGCCTGAGGTTACTCTGGCCGGCGAGGTGAAAAAACTTGCTGACGGACTTGGGATTAAGCACATAAGTGTTAGTATCACGCATACCGCAAATTTTGCAATTGCATCGGCGGTCGCCCTGACACAAAAAAATCGTGATTCGTGACCCGTTGCTTGCCACTTGCTTTAAATGTAAAAATACAAGTAAAGGAGGATTTGGACATGAGATGGCATTCGCAATTTTTGCCGAGATTATTAATCATAACAATATGCACTTTGAGCATCTGCTTAGTGACGTGGGCAGAGGACAGGGATGATAAACCTTTATGGAACGTGGCCTGGATTACCGACACCCAGACGCCGGAGTGCGAGTGGATTACCACGTTGGTCACCCGCATCAGGGACAACAAACCGAAAATTGTCATTCACACCGGCGATACGAGGTTCGAATGGGCCAATCGTTGTGCATGGAAAGATGTCGTTGATTTGCTGCGTGTCGAGGCGCCAGCTATCGAATTTCATGTGGCGCCTGGTAACCACGATTTACACAATGGTGTGCTAAAGTTGCACTTGCGTCGGGCCGCCACACAAGGCATTTATCGGTTAGATACCGGTCTTAAAGCCACAGGGCAAGGCTATTACCACAACCGTGTACCTGAAGATGTGAGCGGCGTGCTCTGGCCAATCTGGAATCCAGAAGTAATCGTTCACCCCGCATGGCAAATCACCGCCAACAAGAAGCCTGCACACTGGCAGCATCCCGAACCCCCTTACCATTATGTCTTCAAAAGAGGTGGAATTCGCTTTATCGTTTGCGATGCTTTCTACACTGAAGAGCAGAAAGAATGGATTCGCAATCTTATCTTACAGCCAGACGATAGCTCCGTTTCCATTGTTCTGCATCACAAGCATGAAGTGAACGACCTTGCCAGGTACTTTGATGGGCTGAAAGGACGGCATAATGTCAAGCTGGTCTTATCGGGTGACCACCATCACTATTGCTATGAGCAGCGAGAAGGAATTACTTATATCACTGCTGCCGGCATATCTCACGGTCATTATGGCGACTGTGACACTTTGACGCTGTGGGTCTATAAAGACCATTTGCGTCTGGAACGATATTTGTTGCCCAAAGGACTACCTATGAAGCCCATCCAGGGACCTACAACTATATGGACATGCGAGGGCAAATTCCATGAATACCAGAGACCTGAGTTTCCGGAAAAGCCGGCCCAACCATCTGGACAGTTTGAAAAGATTGGTACGATAGGCCCCAACCTGGTAAAGAACGGCAATTTTGAAAACGGCATCTGGTATGGGCGGTTTCGGGGCTGGTCGCCAAGCTACTGGTATCAATGGTTTACACGCGGCGGACATGTGCCGGAACACGCGGTGGGGAAACGTCTGCCGCACTCGGGTAAAGAATACGTGCGTCTGCATATGTGGGCTTATGCCTGGCGGGCAGGGATTCTGCAAAATGTCCGAGGGCTCGAGCCGTGCCACATGTACCGACTGACGGCTTATGGATTCTTTCAGCCTCCTGGAGCACCGCAGCCCAACGCCAGAATTGGTATCGACCCACGCGGCACTTTGGCACAGCAATTCTCCGTCGATGTCAGCAAACATCCCGCTCCTAAGTATGATGAAGGAGTAGGCGATGACCAAAAGACTGAAAAAAATGAGGGGGCAGGTATCGCCGAAACCACTATCTGGTCGGATTACCAAGATTACTATAGTTGGGGCAAGTTTGATGTAACAGCCGAGGCCGAGTCAGACACAATCACCGCTATCCTGTACTGTTCGCCCAAACAGAGACCGGCTGAAAAACCCATCTACGAGATGAACTGGGACAGCGTTACACTTTATGAAGTTCCCTGGCGAACAAAACGCCTGGTTGCCGACAATGCGGTTCTGACGCCGGATGCAGGCTTCAAGAAAGTAATTGTAAATGTCCAGCCTGAATTCAGTACCGCCCAGGCTACATGGAAAACTGGCGCTGCTTCAGGCGCTTCTCAAGTGCTATATCGGTTTAAGGGCTGGGATGCGGCTGCTCAAGAGAAAGATGATAAGGTGGTTCGTAGTAAAGATTTTCTCTTTGAGACCCCGGTTCTGTATGAAAGTTCCGACAAGTTCCACTGGATGGAGGTCAAGCACCCCGATATACGCTCAGCTTCAAAGTTAGAACTCGTAATCCTTTCACGGGCGCTGGTCGAGGGGCGGTGTGTTACACTTTGTTCGCCTATGGTTAGCATCAATTTGGCGAAGACGATTCCAATTGTGTCCGCTGAATCGGCCGACAATTGGCGGGATAATATTGTCCCCGGCGCGTCAATGAGCCATCACCGTTACTCGCCCAAGGGGACTTTATTCAAGATGCAGTTTACTGATTCCGACCCGTGGTGTTATCCCATATTACAACTGAAAGATAACGAGATTCCGGACAGCTCATTTAGCGGTTTGGCCTTGACCGTTCAATTGCTCGAAGGCGAGGGTGTCGTCCGTATTCAGTTCGTAGAGAAAAGTGACACACGTTACGCGGTTGAAACCAACTTTAAAGCCGGTGTGCGTCAACCACAGCGAGTCAGGGCGATGTTCAATAACAGACTATGGCAAGCCTCGTCACCGCGAGACCCGGATGGACGATTCAATCCGGAGAGCATTAAGGCGGTTATGGTCGGCATAAATTCAAAGTGCCACTCAACCGTGAAAATGGTAGTTAGCGACCTGGCGTGGATAAAATAACAAAGCCACTGGTTATTCTTATCTCTGAGAAAAATCTCTGATTAAAACTTGACTTTCAGCCCTCAAATCTGTATAATACGTAGTTCATCAAGTCCCTCCATCAAGAAGCATTTGCAAAATTTGATAAAGCAAAATTTGCGGTTTAGGCAATTCCGGGTAAGAGCAAGGCGAACAAACGGTCAATACTATTGTATTTATAGGGCGGATTTGGTATGTTAATGAAAGACAAACTCATTCAAATGCACAGGTTAAGCCCGTTTATTGAGAAAATGTAGGCTTATCAGCAAAAAGACAGAGAAGAGAATGGATTGTGGCAGATATACTAAATATCCCTGATTCGGAACCGACCTCTTCTGTACAATCCGAATCCGTCGTTCGGTTGTCCCGAACGCCGGAGATAACCGGATGTGTATTTGACATCAAGAAGTACGCCATACACGACGGGCCAGGCATCCGGACAACGGTGTTCTTCAAAGGCTGCCCATTACATTGTCTGTGGTGCCAAAATCCCGAAAGTTGGCAAAAACAGCCGGAGCTCGGCTTCCGAAAAGGCCGGTGTATTAGGTGTGGCCGGTGTGTAGAGGTATGCACTCACCAGGCCATTACGATGACTCGCGACCAGCCTGTAACAGATGCAAACAAATGCAACCTGTGTGGCGAATGCGTGAACGTCTGCGTGGCCGGAGCACGCGAAATCATCGGACAGGAGATGACCGTCGACGAGGTCTTAACCGAAGTTAAAAAAGACGTCATTTTTTACGATGAGTCCCGCGGTGGCGTCACATTCTCCGGCGGCGAACCGCTGATGCAACCGGAGTTTCTACTCGCACTGCTGAATCGGTGCCAGGCGCAAGGAATACACACCGCTCTGGATACGAGCTGCTACGCGGAGCCGGAGATTGTAGAAAGGACAGGTAAAAAAACCGACCTGTTTCTTTGCGACCTCAAACACATGGACGGTAACATACACGAACGTTTTACCGGCGTGGGAAATAATCTGATACTGGATAATATTAAGCGTCTCTCGGAAGCGGGCAAAGAAATCATAATCAGAATCCCGGTCATTCCCGGCTTTAATGACGACCAGGCAAACATTGAAGCGACAGGTAAATTTGCAGCGTCACTGCCGAGTGTCAACGGCATAGATATCCTGCCCTACAACCGTGGCGGAAAGGAGAAATCCGCTCGACTCACGGCCGGCGTCGAACTTATGCAAACCCAAACTCCCAACGGAGAAAAAATGAGCTCGATTGCGGAGATTCTTAACAATTACGGATTTGAAGTCAGGATAGGCGGTTAGTAACTATGAACGAAAGAGTGGCAAAACTGCGGAAACAAAGTGTTGAGACAAAACCGTACATCTCAACCGAACGGGCGGAACTGTTGACCGATTTTTACAAAAGTGATATTCCTGCCAGTGTTTCTGTTCTTATCTGTCGTGCCCTGTCGTTCAAGCACCTTATGGAGAACAAAACCATTTGTATTAACGATGGTGAACTGATAGTAGGTGAGCGTGGCCCAGCTCCCAAGGCCACACCGACGTACCCCGAATTATGCTGCCACGATCTGGAGGACCTTCGCATACTCAACAGTCGGGAAAGAACAACCTTTGTCGTCACAGAAGAGGTTAGAGGAATTTACAAAGAGAAAATCATCCCTTTCTGGTCCGGCAAAACCATGCGGGAAAAAGTCTTTAGTGCGATGGACGAAAAGTGGCGCCAGGCTTTCGACGCGGGAGTATTCACCGAATTTATGGAGCAGCGTGCTCCCGGCCATGCCATCCTTGATGATAAGATTTATCGCAAGGGCATGCTGGACTTTAAGCGTGATATTGCGGAAAACCGCAAGAAACTCGACTATTTCAATGACCCCCGCGCATACGAAAAAGACCAGGAATACCAGGCAATGGATATTTGCGCCGACGCTGTAATCACCTTTGCCGGACGGCACGCCGATAAGGCAATGGAACTGGCGCAAAACCAGACCGACCCGGTACGCCGAAAGGAATTGGAACAAATCGCCGAGGTCTGCTCACACGTGCCGGCCAATGCCCCCCGTAATTTTTGGGAAGCACTGCAGTCGTACTGGTTCGTACACCTGTCCGTCATTACAGAGTTGAACACCTGGGATTCGTTTAATCCGGGCCGTCTTGACCAGCACCTGCTGCCGTTCTATGAAAAGGGCCTAAAACAGGAAACCTTAACAACCGAACAGGCCAAAGAGTTGTTGCAGTGCTTCTGGATAAAGTTCAATAATCAGCCCGCTCCGCCAAAAGTCGGAATCACCGAAGAACAAAGCGGAACCTACGTCGACTTTGCACTGATTAACGTTGGCGGAATAACACCAGCCGATGGGGATAACGCCGTCAACGATGTTTCGTATATGATTCTTGACGTGGTCGAGGAGATGCGTCTGCCACAGCCCAGCTCCTGTATTCAACTCAGCAAGAAAAATCCCGACCGGCTCCTTCGGCGAGCCTGCGAGGTCATTCGCACCGGCTTCGGTCAGCCGTCGGTGTTCAACACAGACGTCATCATCAAGGAAATGCTGGCCGACGGCAAGAGCATGACAGACGCACGCACCGGCGGCCCGAGCGGCTGCGTAACCATCAGCTCGTTCGGCAAGGAAAGCTGCACCCTTACCGGCTATATAAATTGGCCCAAGATTCTCGAACTGGCCTGCAACAACGGCATTGACCCAAATTCAGGCGCCCAGCTTGGCCCACAAACCGGCGACACCCGCGAATTCACCTCCTATCGGCAATTGATGGATGCCTACAAAGAACAGCTCCGCTACTTTATTGACCTTAAAATCAAAGCTAATAATATCATCGAACGGCTCTTCGCCAACTATATGCCCGCGCCGTTTATGTCAATTGTAATGGATGACTGCATCGCCCGTGGTTTAGATTATCACAACGGCGGCGCACGGTATAATCCAACCTATATCCAGGGAGTCGGTATTGGCACAACTACTGATGCGCTGGCGGCAGTCAAATTCAATGTTTTCGACCGTGAAAGCGTCACAATGGATGAATTATTGACTGCAATGCAGGCTAATTTTGCCGGTCACGAACGCCTGCAACACACATTGCTCAATCACACACCCAAGTATGGCAATGACGAGGATTACGTAGATAGTATCACCGAAGATGTATTCAACGCCTACTACGAGCTGCTCAATGGCCGTCCTAATACCAAGGGCGGAAAGTATCGTGTCAACCTCCTGCCCACAACGGTACATATTTATTTCGGCTCGGTAGTGGGCGCTCTGCCCAACGGCAGAAAAGCCGGCGAGCCGGTCTCCGAAGGCATTTCACCCAGCCAGGGCTGCGACACCAAGGGGCCCACCGCTGTTATCAAGTCAGCAGCCAGAATTGACCACGCCCGCACGGGCGGAACGTTGCTAAACATGAAATTCAATCCGCAGGTGCTCGCCGGTGACGGTATCGATAAGCTTGCTCACCTGATAAGAGCCTACTTCAAGCTCGACGGCCATCATGTCCAGTTCAACGTCATCGGCGCAGAAACATTACGGAAAGCCCAGCAAAATCCCGAACGGCATCGCGACCTTATCGTCAGGATAGCTGGTTTTAGCGACTACTTTGTAGATGTGGGCAGGGACCTGCAGAACGAAATCATTGCCCGCACCGAACAACAATCGTTCTAACACATCCGACGCTTCGTGTCTGCCTGAGGCGGAACCAAGCTGAGATATTTGATTAGCTGCCGGACAGATTTTATTCCCTCCAGATGCTAATTGCATATCATACCAATTGTAATTAGTTCCTGTTGCGGAAAGAAATTTATGTAAAAACTTATGCAAAAAAAGCCTGTTCCTGTTATCATTCAGTTATTCAAAAACCAATGAGAAAGGAACAGGCAAATGAGAACAAAATCTA
>DUZJ01000139.1 GCA_013349615.1 Planctomycetota bacterium
GACGCAGTGTGGCTGAAGCTGCCGCCGGGACCAAGATAGCCGATTCGCAACGGCCTCTCTAACACAAAAGAGCCGCTCATCAGCTCACGCCAAATCGCCACCAGGCACTTGTCCGGCAGCGGGCCCTTATTGGCACCGGCTATTCTTGCCAACACCTCTTTTTCGCGGTCCGGTGCATAAACCGCCTTGCCGGCCTTGTTCTTGAGATTCCCTATCTCTACCACAACGTGCGCACGCTCGTTAAGCAGCTTCACAAGCTGATGGTCGAGTTCGTCTATCCGTTTTCTCAATTCTCCAAGTGACATAAGCTCAAAGCCCAAACACAAAAATTAAAAACGCTGATTTAAGCCAAATCTTCATTCCTGCACGCCGTCGGCAATTTTTATAAAAACCAACATATTTAACAGAATTTTGCTCTTGCGTCAATGAATTTGGCCCATTAGATAATATTTCGTCGGTGAATTATAAGTAAAAAATGCAAAAAGCGATAAAATATACGATTTTTGAGACCAGATGGGGCTATTTCGGCCTTGCTGGCACAGAATATGGGCTTTTGCGAACTTGTCTGCCTGGGCCGGTGCCAGAGAAAATCAAAGGTCAGCTTCTAAAGAGCTTGCCACCTGTAAATCGAGAATCGAGCACCGAGTATCGAGTATCCAGAATCGAGTTTGACAAAACCTTCTTCAAGACGGCCCAGGAACAAATAATCGCTTATTTTGAAGGTGCCTGCATAAATTTCGTCAATGTCCCTATCGTATTGGATGGATGCAGTTCTTTTCTAAGCTCGGCTTTGAATGCCTGCAGAAATATTGGTTTTGGCCGGACGATGAGCTATTCCGGATTAGCGAAAAAAATAGGCCGACCCGCCGCTGCCAGAGCCGTCGGCAGCGCACTTGCCAAAAATCCGCTGCCCTTGATTATTCCCTGCCACCGCGTAGTCCGTAGCGATGGCAAAATCGGCGGCTTCTCCGCCGCCGGAGGAAAGGCCTTAAAAACAAAGTTACTTAAACACGAACAAGCAGCGATAATTGATTGCAAGCAGCTAATCTAAAGGTCATGCCAACTCATTACTCCAGATGTATGACACGGTTTCGCTGGTCTGCATCAAGGCTGGCTTCTTTGATAATGTCGTAGAGTTGGCGAGGCCTTCGTATCTTTTCGAAGTCGAACTCCGGGTCCGTTTTGTCGGTTGTTACCAAACCCACGGTGCCTATACCGACAATACAGTCGAACAGGCTCCTGCGCATCTTCAGGTCAATCACTCTGAACATATCCAGGTTGTCTACTCTTCTGTCGAAAATACCCCGTCCCCACTCAATCCTCTCTGGCGTAACTTCGTAGTATATCATCTTGAGCCTGACCATCTTTATAATAAGTATAAGGACAACAACTGTGGTAAGCCCAAATCCGGCAAGTACCCTGTATTGACCAAACGCCAACGCCTGATTGTCGGTAAGTTTCAAACCCAGCAGGTCATCAGCCATGCTTTCGAGAGGCAGCTTTATCAAACAACCTGCCACAACGAGAAAAAACAGACCCTTGACAATCGCCGGCGCCATTCCAAACAGAGAAGGCTTACCTGCAAATAGGATTTTATCATCGGTTTCTTCATCTTCGGACGACTGCGAATTCGATTCTGCTCTGTTTTGAAGGGCTTTGGCCTTCTTGCTGTTCAAAAATTCCCCGCAGAACCGGCACTTGACGGCCTGAGCCTGAATCGTCTCGGCGCAAAACGGGCACTGTTTTGTCTGCAAATCGACTACTGTCATAAGAGGTATATCGGAAATATCCGGCGAATTTGAGCAGCAGATTCCTCAACCTATTGTTGTGCTCAAACAGACCTATCCGATGGCATCAATAGTCGTTACTCTTTTATATACAAGTACATATAGTAGTTTGTCATTCTGAGCGCAACGAAGTGAAGCGAAGAATCTGGCCCGCGATTAAATGCCATTTTCTGTTGTTAAGGCCGCATCTTCGGCTTCGACTCTGCATGACAACAAAAAATGGTCAGTTTTAGTACCTTACAAATTCAACCCAACCGATTTCTAAAGTACATACGTGTACAAGTGCCAAAAACAACGTTTCTGCCTAAGGGGTCCTAACAAGATGAAACAGTATATGTCTGTCATTTCGAGCGGAATCCCGACTTGTCAGGATGGAGTCGAGAAATCTGTCCATCGACGACGCTCAAGACATGTTCTAATAAACCTCTCGGCTGCGCTCGAGGTGACTTTATTCTCTTTTTGTTAGAAGCTCTAAATTTAAAAAAACACTACTTCCCAACTTGGTGTAACAACCTACTACTAAAGGATTTACGAAAATTTCGCCCCCTTGCGTGGACAAACAATACAAAAATTTTTGTAAAAAATGTAAATTATACTTGACATAAAGTATGGTATCCTTTACATTATGTTTAGTGTGCTTTACATAAGCAAGTTCAAATTGCAGTTGGAAAAGGAAGAACATTATGAATAGAGTACAGAAAATAGCGTGGTCTTTCGTAATTACGATATCAGTGGCCTTTCTCCTCAGTTGCATAGCGATTGCGATATTGTACTTCAAAGTTGGAATGCCAAAAGCGCTTGCAGGTCTCGGATTTATGGGTATCGCAGGCCTCGGGGGCTTTTCACCTCTAATTTTCCAAACAGATAAAGGCAAGGTTGCTCTTGATGAACGTGACAGTTTGATTAACAGAAGGGCTGCTCTTGCTGGTTTTGGCACATCATATCTGCTCGTCGGCCTGGCGTGCATGATTCCGTTTTTTATTCTTGGACCGAAAGCCTCAATATCGGTTATCTGGCTGCCTTACATATTTGGGGTAGCTGGCCTCGGTATGTTCTTTGTCCATTCTGTGGCGATTCTGGTTCAGTACGGCCGGAGGAACAAAGGAGAAAAATCATGAATAGATTGCAGAAACTGGCATGGTTCAATTTGAAAGTGGTCGCCGTCGGAGGGTCCGTTAGCCTGTTGACGATTGCAATCTCACTGGCGGCGGGTGAGGTGGTTATTAGTTATTTGGGCTTCTTAATTCTTGCAGTCACAGCGCTGATTATGGCCCTTTCGCCGCTTCTGGTCAGGAAGGAGCCGGGGCGAGTGACTTTCGACGAACGCGATGCAACTATCGAGAAGAAGGCCCACTATGTCGGCTATTGTATTCTTTGGTGCGTTTTTATCGTCACCTGCCTGATTGCAATTCCAACCGCTGGCTTTGCGATTCTTGCGACAGCGTTGGTGACAGTGCAGCTCGTCCAATCCGTGGCAACTTTGCTTCAGTACGGCCGGAGAGGAAAAGAAAATGAATAAAACACAGAAAAGTGCGCTATTTTCTCTCATTAACTTTCTCTTACTTATCATTTTTAGTATTAACAGCACCAAGGTAATACGTGATGTATTCTCTCCTGAAGGCTGTCCCAATGCGCTAAAAATCGTGTTATTCTGGGCATTTCTCATTTTTGGTTTTATGGCACTGTCGGCCTTTTTGCTCTACAGAAGAAAACAAAGCTCCGCCGAGGTGGAATCCGATGAACGTGATGACCTTATAAAAAAAAGAGCGGTGCTAATTTGTTTCATTTCAGTCTGGTTTTTGCTAATCACCAGTTACGCAATTCTGTGGCACATTGTCGGACTGAACGGTTCGATTCCTTTGTGCATACTACCACTTATTTATCTTGGAGTATTTTTTGCTGTGATACTTGTTTACAATGTGGCGGTTCTGATTCAGTACGGCTGGGGATGTAAAGATGGCGAAAAATGAGGTTAGGAACCAGATTCGTCGGCTGCGTTTTGAAAACGGCGAAATGACACAGCAACAGTTGGCCGATAAAGCAGGTGTAACCCGCCAGACTATCATCGCCATCGAATCCGGCAAATATGCACCTTCGCTGCCTCTTGCTTTCAAAATAGCCCGCACTTTTGGTATGCCGATAGAAGATGTATTCCAATATGAGGACGAAGATTCTCAATCATCAGAAACCAGTCTGTATGCGTGACTATTTAGGCACTCTAACAAAACCAAATTTGTCATTCCGAGCGCAGCCGAGGAATCTATTCAAATAATCCCGCGAAGCGGCTCCTCATTTTGAAGTCAGGTTTTGTTAGAGCCTCTTAAACTCCTGCAGCAGTTCCAGTAGCTTTCGGTCGAGCTTATGGCCGTGGAAGTCCTCGTACTGTACGTCCCTTCGGCCGGAGTCAAGAATACCGAACGCCCCGCGGAAGTTCCAAAGAGCCAGACCGATGCCGTGGCCGGTAAGGATTTCCAGAACATCGCGCAGCCAAGCCATGACCACCTTGTGCGGCGTCTTGTTATAAGCGCCGCCCTCCCCGCAGTGCACGCCCACACCTTTCCTGGCAAGGTCAGCCCACTTCTTGTAGTGCTGCTCCAGACGCTTGCGGTCCCAGCCGTGGCCGGGCCAGGCCGGCTCGGGATAATTCTTACTGTTGACCCAGGATGCCTTGTAGTGACTGATGAACATTGGCTGATACGCCCGGGTACTCTGGGCGATGCCAAGGTCAGCCAACTCCGGTGCAGGCTCATTGCCCCAGCTCATACCATCGGCCACGACAATACGGTCGGGGTTGATCTTGCGAATGGCCGCAACCGCCGTCCGGACTACGCGCTCGTGGTCGGCTCGGCTCATACGATTGCCGATAGAGGGCGGCTCATTGATCAAATCGAAGCTCAGCTTGTCTTTTGAAATGCCGCGGTAACGTTTTGCCAGCATCTGCCAGTGAAAGCAGAATGCCTTGAGCGGTTCGGCATCTTTCCAGAGGTTATGCGGTTCTTTGAATTCGCGGTTGACCGAATAGCCCGGTCCGCGGTGAAAATTCAGGCTTACATGGAGACCGTATTTGTTGGCGAGCTGCACAGCCCGGTCGAGCTTGGCCAACATTGGTTCGTGGATTTTGTAGTCATCGCCGTCTTTTATCCACAGTCGGTAGCACATCGGAAAACGAACGAAGTCAAAGCCCAAATCGCGCATCCAGCGAAAATCATCTTCCCGGAAATCACCTTTGCTGCGCATTGTGAACATATCCAGCAGGTTGAATCCCCGCCATCGGGGCAGCACCGTCTGTACCGTGGATTTGCTCTTTTTTTCTTCCTTCTTTGGTTCCCGTGCATATCCGGGCAATGCCGCCGCAGCCGCTCCAGCGGCCACAATCTTCAGAAAGTCACGTCGATTATTTTCCATTTTTATTTCCTCTTATCTGTCTCGAACCAGCAACTATTACCATTTTGGCTGTTATAAGTCAAGTTCAAATGTGGATTTTAGCCGGTTTTCTCGGACTTACAAGGAAGTTTTTTTTGAGTTGACAGGCGGCTCAATAGCTGCTATAATAAAACAAGTGGATGGTGGATTTTGTGCCGGGCAGAATAGTAAACGTGCCGACTGACGGGTACAAAAACGACCGTTTGAGTGCTGCCGCTGACTCGTTGGATTTCAGAAGAAGGGAAAATGATGAAAAAGACTTCTGTTTTTGTCTATAAAGTGATGCTGGGTATTATCTTGTGTGCTTTGGTTGTGCTGCCTTGCAGTTGTGCTTTTTTCGAGCAGCCGGGTGAAACTGTAGCGGAAGGCCATAGAAGGCACCTCCGCAATCTTCGTATTAATCAGCAGGAGATGATGCAAGACATAGACAAGGTTCTGCTCCTGGATAAACCCAGCAAGCTCACGGATAAAAGGATACCCTGATACGCAGGGCATAAGGGCACAAGTGAGAGTTGTGTAAATCATCGGGCGTCTTGTGCTCCTATGCTCTTGTGCACTTGTAAAAAGGATTTGACTTGTGGATATGTTCTTGGATTATTTCAACAGGGTGGCAGGGTATGAATGGTGGCGTGTTGTTATCGAGTTGTTTCTTATTGGCCTGGTTGTTTACTGGGTTGTGGACTTCCTCGAAGGCACTCGCGGAGAAAGGTTATTCCGCAGCGTAATATTCATTCTCATTGCAGGCGTGCTCATCTTAAACCTGGTAGCCGAGCAGCTTAGATTAGAACGCCTGGAGTATCTTTATAGGGGCTTTTTGATTGGGGTTTTGGTCATTACTGTCACAGCATTTCAGCCCGAAATTCGAAGAGCGCTTATACGAATAGGCCAGCCCAAGTTTTGGGCAACGTCTTCGCAGCAGTTAGCAAAAACCGTCGAAGAAATGGTCACCGCCGTAACTGAACTTTCCGCCGCCAAAACCGGAGCTATCATTGTTATTGAAAAGCGGGTAGCCTTAGGTGAATTTATAGAAACCGGCGTTCGAGTCGATGCCGCGGTTACGGCTGAGTTGCTCAAGACTATTTTTCACCCCGGCACCGCCCTTCACGATATGGCCGTTATTATACGAGGCGATAGAGTGGTTGCCGCCAGGGTACAGTTGCCTTTGGCCGAAGCCGGCAGTATTGACGGCGTTGAACTCGGCTCCCGCCACCGCGCTTCTATAGGCATAACGGCAGGTTCGGATGCTGCCTGTTTAGTCGTAAGTGAGGAAACCGGTATCATTTCGTTTGCCCAGAAGGGAAAGTTAAGCCGAAACATAAGCGAGTCTGAGCTAAGAAAGCAGCTAACCAGCACGATGGCCGAGTATGTCCCAATTGTCGAGAGGTTCTGGCGGCATCCCGGTAAAGACACCGGCCGGGGCCATAAAGATTTTACATAATAAATGGGCCAAAAATGACAAGAAACTTCAAGTGCGGCAAAATAGCAGTTGTTGTATTCATAACAATCTTAATCTGGGTCTGGGCCGACCTGGCCCTGGACGAAAAGTTGCCCGTTTCCAATGCTGCGATAAGTGTTGTCAATTCCGACCCAAAACTTTGGGTAAGTTTCAACGGCTCATCTTTATTCTCTATTGAGGAACTAATTGTCAAAGGCCCTTTACGAAGAATTAC
>DUZJ01000114.1 GCA_013349615.1 Planctomycetota bacterium
CTAAAATTACGAATTCCTGCGTGCAGCAGAGCCTGAACAAGGTGAAAGCTTTTTATCGGGCGTAGATTTTTTTGGCTGGTTGAAACCAGAGGCCACTGGATGATATCCAGGCCGGTGTGGATGTGCCGGCCCGCAGTTTTACCCTGAAAGAATTCCTTGAAAAAGCCGGTCTCAATACGAACCGCCATTACAGGTTTTCCTGTACGTATTTGACGGCGTTATTGAAGATGGTCATTCCGTCGCCGTCTGTTTTGTCTTTCAAGCGAGACCAGTGCGGATGTTGGATTGGCCGAACGTGCCTTTCGGGGTGGGGCATAAGTCCCAGTATCCTGCCGGTGCTGTCTGTCAGGCCGGCTATTGAATCCACCGAGCCGTTTGGATTAACAGGGTAGGAGCCTTCCCGACCGTTTTCATCTACATACTTAAATGCGATTTGCCCCTGGGACTTCAATTCTTCCAGGGCAGTGTCATCTTTGGTAACAACCTTGCCCTCGGCGTGTGCTATCGGCAGATAGATTTGCCTGCCCGGCTCGATGAAGATACACTTTTCGGTTTGGGGTGCGAGATATACCCATCTGTCCTCGAATTTGCCGCTATCATTGTGAGTTATGGTAACGCTGTCCTGGCTTTCGGCTTTATCGCTGCCCGGCAGGATTCCTGCCTTGACCAGCACCTGGAAGCCGTTGCAGATTCCGAGCGCCAACTTGCCGGCATCAATAAATTTCTGTATTGGTTCGTATAGGTGATGTACGATTTGATTTGCTAAAATTTTACCCGCAGCGACATCATCGCCATAGCTAAAGCCTCCGGGAAAAACTATTATCTGGAAGTGGTCGAGTGTACTTTTGTCCTCGATTATCCTGTTTATGTGGCAGCGCACGGCCTTTGCTCCTGCCAGCTCAAGGGCGTACTCTGTTTCCATATCGCAGTTTATGCCCGCCGCCCGTAATACTATCGCTCTTACCTGTTTCATCCAATATCCCTATTGCAATCACCAATCAAGGGGCCTCTGCCAGGCCTGTTTTAATAAGTCCAAATCCAGTTCGATAACAGTTTTGCCGTCTTCTGCTTTTATGGTAAGTGTCTTTTCTCCTGTTACCTTTCCGACCTGTCCGAATGGTAAGTTGAGCATCAGCTTTGCAAAGGCGTCGTAATTTTCCGGCTCAACTTCCACGATATAGCGTGAGTTCGATTCGCTAAACAGTTGCGAGTCTTTTCGCGAGCAGTCTTTGCTTTTCGGCAGGCCGCGAAGGTCTGCTTCTATACCGAGTCCGCCGGCAAAGGCCATCTCAGCAAGTGCAATGGCTAAGCCGCCCTCGGAGCAGTCGTGACAACTGACAGTAAGGCCCTGTGCTATTGCAGAAGAAATCTTTTCGGCGATTTTGGGAGCAGTTTCGAGGTCTACCGTCGGGACATTGGCTCCGAGATGGCCTTTGATTTTGTAATAGTGCGAGCCGCCCAATTCATTCTTCGTTTCGCCGACTACGAAGAGCAGATTGGAGGCCCTCTTGGCATCCATCGTTACGCATTTATTTACGTCTCTAACTATCGATATCGCGCTTATCAAAAGTGTCGATGGGATGGATATTTGTGTTCCATCTTCGCAGGAAAATTCATTGTTTAGCGAATCCTTGCCGGAGATAAATGGTGAGTCAAAGGCGATTGCACCGTCGTGGCAGGCCTGGGATGCCCGCACCAATGGGCCGAAAGTTTCAGGTTTCGTACAGTTGCCCCAGGAGAAATTATCGAGCAGTGCAATCCTGTCTGCCCGTCCGCCTACACATATCAGATTTCTGATTGCCTCGTCGATACCGGCCAGCGCCATCCAATAGGGGTCTATATCGCCGTAGAGCGGATTCATTCCACAACTGATAGCAAGACCTCTATCGGAATCGAACTTTGGCCTTATCACCGCTGCATCGCTGGGGCCGTCATTCTTTATACCGGTCAGGGGCTTTACGACCGAGCTGCCCTGGACCTCGTGGTCGTATTGACGGATTACCCATTCCTTACCGGCGACGTTGTAAGACGAAAGGATTTGCAGAAGCTCATCGTTATAATTATCTTTTTCAGCTATGCTCGGCTCGCTGAGTGCGGGAGTGTTCCAGACTGCCTTGCGTGAATACTTTGGCACGCCGTCGTGCAGGAAATCCATATCCATTTCGGCGACTTTTTGGCCGTTGTACCTGAGTATCAGTTTTTTATCGTCAGTGAATTTGCCTATTACGGTTGATTCGACATTTTCAGAATCGAAGATTTTCTGTATTTCTTTTACGTTTTCGCCCTTGACGGCTATGACCATTCTCTCCTGTGCTTCACTAATCCAGATTTCGGCATAGTTAAGGCCGGCATATTTTAAGGGGACTTTTTCCAAATTGACTTCTGCGCCGAGGTCCTTGCCCATTTCACCTACCGCGCTGCTCAGTCCGCCGGCTCCGCAATCTGTAATTGCCTCGTAAAGGCTCGCCTCGTTTGCCTGAAGCAGTACGTCGAGCATTTTCTTTTCCGTTATCGGGTTGCCGATTTGGACGGCGTGAGAAAAGATTGCTTCGTACTCGTGGGTTATTTCTCCGCTTGAAAAAGTTGCTCCGTGTATCCCATCCCGCCCTGTCTTGCCGCCCACTACAATAATAATATTTCCGGGCTGTGGGTTCTTGAAGCATTTATTCTTGTCCATTATGCCGATGTTGCCGCAGTAGACCAGCGGATTACCGAGGTATCTTTCGTCGAAATAAATTGCACCGTTGACGGTCGGTATTCCCATTCTGTTGCCGTAGTCACGGACGCCGGCTACAACACCTTTCATAATCCTTCTCGGATGCAGGACTCCTTTGGGTATGTCTTCGAGTTTCTTGTCGGGCGGGCCGAAACAAAATATGTCTGTGTTGGCGATGGGCCTTGCCCCCATGCCCGTTCCCATCGGGTCACGAATGACGCCGCCAATACCCGTAGCTGCTCCGCCGTAAGGGTCAAGTGCGGAAGGGCGATTATGTGTTTCGACCTTAAAACAAACTGCTGAATCCCTGTCAAATTCCACTACGCCGGCGTTGTCGACAAAGACGGATATGCACCAGCTTTTGTTAAGTTGTTTGGTGGCTTTGAAAATAGTGTCTTTTAACAGGTTATCAAAATGTAGCTGCCGGCCGTCGATTGACATATCTACCGAGCTTTTGAGCGTTTTGTGGACGCAGTGCTCGCTCCAGGTCTGGGCAAGTGATTCCAGTTCAACGTCTGTGGGTTCTCGGCCGAGTTCGCGATAGTGTTTCTGAATTGTCTGCATCTCGACCAGATTCAAAAACAGGTCCTTTTCTTTACTCAGCGCTGTTAAGCCCTCATCGTCAAGGTCGCAGATTGGCCAATGTATTATCTGCATTTCGTATGGTTTTAGATGTGGGCCTGGTGGTTCAGCTTCGCTTCCGATTATTACTGTCTCGATGACATCGTTGGCCAGGATTTTCTTTGCGATGGTGTCGGTCTGGCTTTGGGTAATATCGCCGAGGAGGACATACTTTCGTGCGGTTCGAACATTGCCGGTTTTGACGCCCATATCGGCCATTGCCGCCATTACGGACTCGGCTACCGGGTCGGTGACGCCGCTTTTCAAATGCACCTCGATTAGCGTTGCCTTTGCCAGGCCGGCCGGCGGACCGCTTCTGCCTATATAATACTCTTCGCAAACAGGGTCGGTCAGAAGCTCTTTGCCTACGCGCTGCGCAGAATCATCATTGGAATCGGCCTCAATCAGAAAGACTTTAGCCGACTGAACCGCTTCGACCGAACTGATGCCCAGCTCTTTTATCTCTTCGAGTACGCTGTTACCATGCACATCGGAAAAGCTAGGCCGATTAAAAACCTCGAAACGCCATTGCCTCACGATATTATTTCCCTCTTTTTTATTTTGTAGTTTATCAATGCCCTGCGTTTCCTTCTTGCCGCCTCAAGCAGGTTTTCGATTTGTTTTTTATTTTGACCTTTTATTGCTTTTTTTAGCTTCGTTAGCTCGCCGATGATGTTATCGATACCTCTGGCGGTATTGTCAGCATTTGTCAACAATACGTCAGCCCAGATATTAGCCGGCCCCGATGCTATTCTTGAGGTGTCTATAAAACCTTTGCCGGCAAATTTTAATTCCTTGCTGTTGTTGGAATTTATCAATGCCGCCGCTACTACGTGCGGCAGATGGCTTAAATTTGCAAAAATTCTGTCGTGGGCTGCAGGTGTCATTAACTTCACGCAGCATCCAAGGTCGGCCCAAAATCTCTTTAGTGTTTGTACCGCCCGGCGGTCGGTTTTTTTTGTCGTTGTCAAGATGCAAGTTGTCTGGTCAAACAAATCATCTCTGGCAAATTCGACGCCCCTTTGTTCCGAGCCGGCAATTGGATGTGAGCCGACATAGTGAACGGTTTTCGGCAGCTTTTTGGCTGCCCAGCGGTGGGGCGACACTTTTGTCGAGCCGATGTCGGTAACAATACAGCCGGTCGGCAGCGTATCGCCGATTGTGCTAAAGATTTTCTCAAATGTGTGTATAGGCGTGGCCAGGATGACAAGGTCTGCGCCGGACACACTCTGGTGTATGTCGTCGGCGATTTTGGTCGCTGCTGCCAACCGTCTTGCTTTAGCGCGGGTAGAAGGGCGGTGGGTGTAACCTACCGCTTTTACGCCGGGTAAAGAGCGTAAAATCCTTAAAGTTATCGACCCGCCTAAAAGACCAAGTCCTATTACAGTTATTTGCCTTAACTCTTTCATAATCAAGACCTTATGAAAATATGTCTCGGAACAGAGTTCGCTAAAAACTATCGTATTGAACACCAGATGTCAATTTTTTTCTTTGATTTGTGTTGTCAAAATGTTAATATTTTAGTCTTTAGATAAAAAAGCCAACGGATATGGCGAAAAAAAGGACGTCCCGCCCGCTGTTTGTGGGTAGGCTTTTTTTGTGACCTTTTTCGCCGTGTGGCCGTGTTTATATTTTTTGTATACGCGGCGAAGCCGGATACGCTAATAATTAAAATGCCTGATGTTGATAATAAAATCAGATGTGGTGACCATCTTGAGTTCGAGGAAAAAGTGGCCGGCCTTGACCGCCAGATGAATGAGCTGCGCAGGCTCACCTCAATCAAAGGTATTGACTATTCCGCAGAGGTTCGCCGGCTCCAGCGAGAGCAAGTCGCTGAATTGAAACGAATCTATTCAAAGCTGACCGCCTGGCAAACCGTTCAGGTGGCACGTCACCCGAAGAGACCACTTCTACCCGACTATCTTAACCTGATGGTAAAAGATTTTCGCGAATTCCACGGCGACAGATGCTTCGGCGACGACCGCGCAATCATAACAGGATTTGGGCAGATAGGCAGAGGGAAAGTATTGGTTATCGGTCAAAACAAAGGTAAAGACACAAAGGAAAAGGTTGCGTGTAATTTCGGATGTCCCAATCCCGAAGGTTATCGCAAGGCATTAGTCAAAATGAAATTCGCTGAAAAGTACGGCATTCCTGTCGTTACTCTCATTGACACTCCGGGTGCTTATCCGGGCGTTGGTGCTGAAGAACGAGGCCAGGCCCAGGCAATAGCCACAAATCTCATAGAGATGTCACGTTTAAGAGTGCCGATAATTTGTATATGTATTGGTGAGGGTGGTTCAGGCGGAGCTTTGGGTATAGGGGTAGGCGACAGGCTGGCAATGCTTGAATTCGCATATTATTCCGTGATATCACCTGAGGGGTGTGCCGCAATCCTCTGGCGTGACGGCTCGCATGCCGCAGACGCCGCAGAGGCGCTCAAATTGACAAGCAAGGATTTGTATAAGCTCGAGCTGGTTGACGCCGTTATTGGCGAACCTCTCGGCGGCGCACATCGTAATGTTCACGAGACCGTTTATAATGTCGAGAAATACATTGTTAAAACGTTGGCGGACCTCAAATGCACAAAGATTGAAAATCTGCTCGAGAACAGATACAGGAAATTGCGTTCCATAGGCATGAGCCCGGCGGAAAAGCTTCGCCGCAAAACCCTGGCCGGCAGGGAGAGGATAAGGGCGGCGATAGAAAAAATCCCCACAAAAGCAAAACCCGTCCCCGCAAAAGTGTGACAACTTTGCGTTATTGGGTGAAAATATCTTCGCAACTTTCGGCCCCGAAGAGGGTGAGTAAATATGACTTTTTTTAAGGGCAGTATTATGTCAACTAAAAAAAAGGAAGTAGTAAAAGAAAAAACTTTACACACACCAGAGAAAGATAAAAGCATGTTAACGAGAAGGGATTTTATTGGAACAGTAGCCGGAATAGGTGCGATGGGCTTAGTTGAGGGCCCTGGAAAGAAGATAAAAGAACACCAAATGCCTATATGGTCAGGAGATTTGGGGCACGCTGCAAAACAGAAACGGCGCGTTGCGAAAAGCTCAAAATCCGACAGGCCTAATATGATTGTAATCATTGCGGACACCTGGCGGGCAGACCATCTTGGCTGCTATGGAAGCACCCGCATAAAAACACCTTATCTTGACGAGTTTGCAAAGATGAGTGTATTGTTCGCAGACGCAAGTGCCGAAGGACTGCCAACAATTCCCTGCCGAAGGGTGTACCACACGGGAAAGAGTGTCCTGCCTGAATCGAAGTGGGAGCCCCTTGGCAAAACCGATGTCACCTTCGCCCAGGTCCTGAGTAAACGCGGCTTCACGACGGGATTCATCGTCGATACGTATCATCATTTCAAGCCGGATTATAATTTTCATCGAGGCTTCGATTCCTGGCAGTGGGTGCGCGGGCAGGAGACCGACAGGTGGAAAAGCGGTCCAAAAGAAAA
>DUZJ01000138.1 GCA_013349615.1 Planctomycetota bacterium
ATGGAGCCCGAACGCCGTTTGGGCCAGGAACAAATGCTTGCTCTGGGAACAGACGCAGGGGCGGTTCGCGAACCGCCCGTACCCAATCATTAGGAGAAGAACCGTTATGAGTGAAATCACGAAAAAGAGCACATCGCGTCGCGAGTTTTTGAAGAATACCGGTCGGATAGC
Source organism: Planctomycetota bacterium (assembly GCA_013349615.1). Classification (GTDB taxonomy): domain Bacteria; phylum Planctomycetota; class Phycisphaerae; order Sedimentisphaerales; family Anaerobacaceae; genus CS2-K091. The sequence continues at coordinate 172 of DUZJ01000138.1, forward strand.
CGCAGCTTCGGCCTTGGCGACGAGTATCGGTCCGCGCGTTTACGCAGCGGAGAACAATACTATCAAGGTGGCCTTGATTGGCTGTGGCGGCCGGGGCACGGGGGCGGCTTCGAATGCCCTGAACGTAAAGAGCGGGCCTATGAAGCTCGTCGCTTTGGGTGATGTTTTCGAGAGACGTCTTGACCGCAGTTACGATAATTTGAAGAAGCAGTACAAAGAAAAAGTGGATGTGCCAAAGGACCGGCAGTTCGTCGGCTTCGATGCTTATAAACATGCGATGGATTGCCTGAGTCCGGGCGATGTTGCGATCTTTGCGACGCCTCCGGCCTTCCGCTGGGTGCATTTCGCGTACGCTGTCAAGAAGAGACTCAATGTTTTTATGGAAAAGCCTGTCACCGTTGACGGCCCGACGAGTCGGCGGATGTTCAAGCTCGCCAAAGAGGCAACAGCGAAGAACCTCAAAGTGGGGGTGGGATTGATGTCGCGTCACAGCCGGGCCCTTGAAGAACTGGCCAAGCGCGTTCACGACGGCGAAATCGGAGACCTCATCCTGCAGCGCGGCTACCGGATGGGCGGCCGGGCCTGCACCACAGGTCCCAAGCCGAAAAATGGCAACGAGCTTCTCTACCAGATTCAGCGGTTCCACAGCTTCATCTGGGCCAGCGGAGGCATGTACAGCGACTATTACATCCACATCATCGATCATCTCGGCTGGATGAAGAACGCCTGGCCGGTTAAGGCCCAGACGCTGGGCGGCCGACACTATCGCAGAGATAGCGTCGACCAGAATTTCGACCACTACGCGGTGGAATACACATACGCCGACGGAACGAAGTTCGATTTCGACGGGCGTGCCATGACGGGCTGCAAGGGCATCTACTCGAGCTACCTTCACGGCACAAAAGGTGTGGCGATAGCCTCAAGGAGCGGTGACTGTGGGATGCCCTCCAGCACTTACAAGGGTCTGAATCCGACGCGCTCAAACCTGCTCTGGGAATCCAAAGTCAACCGGGCCGAGCGGAATCCATATCAAAACGAATGGAACGACCTGGTGGACGCCATCCGAAATGACAAGCGGTACAATGAGGCGAAGCGCGGCGCCGAGGCCAGCCTGGTGACATCGATGGGGCGTATGGCCGCTCACACGGGGCAGGAAATCACCTACGATGAAATCCTCAACTGCGACCACGAGATGGCGCCGGGCCTGGACAAGCTGACAATGGATTCTGCTGCGCCTCTGCAGGCCGGTGCCGACGGCAAATATCCCGTTCCGCAGCCGGGCATCCTCAAGAAGAGGGAATACTGAGATTTAGTTATGTACGTATAAGGTACTATTCTGGTCCAAATATTCGGACAGTCGTGTAAAGAACGACGAGTAAACCGTAAAAAAAGCGGTCGTATAAGGGAATTCATGCTGTACCGTGGGTAGACTCCACTGGCCAAATAAAGCTGGTTGGCGGAGATACCTGTGCTGGGACATAGGTCATTTTCAAAGGGGCAATCGTGAAACGACAAACCAAGCGTCACATATTGAAGTCATTGCCGACAGAATCGAACAAATCCTCTCGCAGGCAGTTCCTGGCACGGAGTACAAAAGTGGTTGCCGGTTCGGTGCTCACCGGCGTCGCTATGTCTCGTGTATACGGCGGCGAGGACAATACGATACGGCTGGCCTTGGTTGGCTGCGGAGGCCGGGGCACGGGTGCGGTCTCCAACGCGCTTTCTTCGCCAACCGGGCCGACCAGGCTCATCGCTATGGCCGACGTCTTCGAGGAGCGGATAACACGTTCGTACAAATCACTAAGTGGGCGGTTCGGCAAACGCATCGACGTGCCGCCGGACAGACGCTTCATCGGCTTCGATGCCTATCGCAAGGCCATCGACTGCCTGCGTCCGGGCGACGTTATGGTCCAGGCCACCCATTCGGCCTTTCGGCCAGAGCACGGTTAATACGCAGGATGGCTTCATCAATTTCTGCGGGACTCTTAAAGCCTATCACAACTGCATCGAGTAGACCACATTGCATTGCAAAACGAATGGATTTTTCGCGGTCCTCGGGCTTTGTGAAATCGCCATTTCCTACGAGTTTCATACCGATAATGCCGTGGTGTTTCTTACGCATTTTCTTGATTTGCTCCATCACGGCAGGTACGTGGGATATATCGCTCCTGGCATCCCAGCGTTCGGCGGGCGTATCGATATGCGCACCCTGTGGGTTGATACGCACAAGATTAACGTCAACCCAATCGAGCTGGGCGGCACGGGCTGAAGCTGGAAGGCTGTGGCATGAGATGCCGTGGGCACGTATGATTTTCTTTTGCTTGGCTTCTTCGAAGGCGTCCAGAAGGCGTTTACGTTTTTCGTCCCAGTTTCTACTGACGCCACAGTGAACAAGCAGGCTGTCGATGTAATCGACGTTCAGCTCCCTGCGGTAACGGTCAAGCACTTCGAGGGGCTTTTCGGGTACTCCGGACATCTTCGATTGAATGAAGAGCTTTTCTCTGGGCAGGCCCTTTATTGCCTCTCGGACCATTTCGTGTGTCTTGTATGCTTCGGCGGTATCGATATAAGTGATTCCCTGTTCATAGGCATATCGTATCAGCCGGTTGAATTTATCAGGTCCCAGACCTCTCTGGATACTGCCGCCTATGCTGCCGGTGCCGACGCCCAGCCTGCTGAGCTTCAAGCCTGTCTTGCCGAGAGTAACCTGGTCTACAGCCGTTCGCTTGAGCTTCGGCCCGGAAGCTTGTTGGGCGTGGCAAGACAGAAATACAGTACCTGCCAGAGCAGCCGTGCTTTTGATGAATTGACGCCGAGTGATTTCCTTTCCGTGCATATATGAACTCCTTCATAGAACTTCGAGCAACAACTGTTTAGCGAGGGCATCTTATTGCCCGGCGAGTGTTTGCTTACAGGTTATAACATTCATTCCTGAGATGCAACTGCTTTTTGTCCTGTTCATTTACGTAAATGTATGCTCGGATATCGCCTCAACTGTGAGGAAAGGTCTGGTTTACTATGCTGGAATTCGGATTTTGACATCCCAGACATCCAAAAGTTTTTTATTGACAAATCAGCTAAATGTAGTAATGATAGTAGCTAATAACAGTTTTAGAGCCTTGAAGGAGGCACTAAAATGCGTTTTGTCGTAAAACACACTAACGGTGCTGCCAAAGAATTTCAATTCATGGAAGGCCCTGTTTCTATCGGCAGGGCGGCCGATAGCCATATTCTTTTGCCCGACGCAGCGGTCTCAAGACAGCATGCGCAAATCCAAAGCTCGAAAGAGGGGAAATGGGTGGTTAAAGATATGGACTCGGCCGGCAAGACATATCTAAACGGCAAGGCGATACATGAGGCTGAAATCAAAACCGGCGATTGCCTGCAGATAACGGATTTCACTATTGAAATTGATTTGGAAGCTGGTGCTGCTGTTCCGGAGCCAATTCATCAAGAAGACACACATTTGGAAGCATCGCTTGCAGTACCTCTCCACGAGACAGTTGTGAGAAGGCCGGATGCCGCGCATGCGCCTGCTATGAGGCTGCCGTCCAAAAGACTCACTGATTTCTCGCATGCCGCTGAGGTAATCCAGCAAGCCGGGAGCCTTGAAGAATTGCTGCATACCCTGGTGGATATCAATTTGGAGCAGTTCAGTGCTTTTCATAGCTGGTGCGGGCTGAGGGAGCAGCCCGCGGGCGAAATCATTTACCAAGCGGGTAAAAGACGAGACGGCCAAAAGGTGGAGCTTTCCGAAATACAGCTTCAGCAGAAAATCACGCAGGCAGTTAAAAGACGCCAGTCTCTGGTTTTGCCTCGGGTTTCGGCGCAGGTGGAAGAAAAGGAAAGAATACGCTCGGCAGTGATAACAGCTATTTTGCGTCAGAAGGGCTGCTTTGGTGTTTTGTATGTCGATAACGCTATGATACATGAGCATTACAGCCTTAGCGATCTTGACTATTTGATGCTGATAGCGATAAACGCAGCCGCAGTGATGGGCAAACTTCTGAATTTGTGAATTAACCTGTTTCATAAAGCAAATGCACCACCGCTCAAAGTTGCTAAAGTCGCACTAATGTATTGCCGGCGTATTATAATTCTCTGCATTTTTCCATAAATTGACACTTTGGATAAGTTTTGTAACTTTATAACCACAGTCAAGATTAGAATATGTTGTAACATATATCAATACCTTTCGGCGACTTATCGATAATCCCTGCCATTGAGGCTGCGGACGACAGCTCTCTGCCATTTTTTAAGCTCGGCTTTCATTGCTTTGAGCCGCTCGGCATGTCGGGCGGCCAAGTCGTTTCTTTCTTCCGGGTCCTCGGCTAAGTTGTACAGCTCGAATTTTACGCCTTTCCTGGTTTCAATTCTGTGAAGTTTCCACGGCCAGTCAAGCCAGGCTGCATGACCGGGGAACATATCCTGCGGATATTGTTTGGTGAGCTTGCCGGCGTTTAGACGCAGGCGCGACTTGTCGCCCACTTCATTTCCTTTTTTCTGTGCCGCCAGCAGTTCGGGCATAAACTCCCTGCTTGGCGTTCGGATGCCGCCGATAGGGTAATCCCAGAAGCCTAACGGTTTCGGTCGTGAGCTCATCCTGCCATCGAGCAGAGGGACCAGACTAATCCCATCAAGCGGCGGTTGTTTCCTGACCTTTACTCCCACGATGTCCAGCAGGGTAGGGTAGATGTCAGACGTATTGCAGGGAACATCTGTTTTGCGGTGATTTGGAATGCGGGCGGGCCATTCGAGAATCGCGGGGACGCGGAGACCGCCTTCGTAGATTTTTCCTTTATTACCTCGACCGCCGGTGGCGCCGACGTTAGGGAGGCCGCCGTTGTCGCTGCAATACCAGAAGATTGTGTTGTCGTGAATGCCGAGGGTGCGCAACTCTTTACGAAGTTTGCCGACGGCGCGGTCCAGGCCGGTGATTTCACCGTAGAAATGCTGTAATTTTTTGCTTTGAGTGTTGTAGAGTGCACGGTCTCGCTCGATAGCTTCGTGTGGTCCGTGTGGAGAACCAAACCAGACTACGGCAAGGAATGGTTTAGGCGAGCGGGTGTGTTTACGAATGAATTCGATTGCGGCATCGGCAGTAACGATGGAGCTTTCACCCTGTGTCTGAACGGCAACGCCATCGCGGCTGAGAATCGGGTTGTTATCGAAGAAATTCGGCGCAGAGAGCCATTCATCAAAACCGCTGGCTCCGGGATTGACGGGGCAGCCCTTTCGAACGGAGCCGAGGTGCCATTTCCCAAAATGTCCGGTGGCGTAGCCGGCGGTCTTGAGGGCTTCAGCGATTGTAACCTCTTGCGGGCGAAGCGTATGGCCCCACTTGAAGCACCCAAATCGATTCGGATGACGGCCGGTCATTACGCTGCCCCGAGTTGGCGAACAGACGGGTGCGGCGGCGTAGAAGCGGTCGAAACGCAACGAAGCGGCGGCCATAGCATCGAGATTTGGTGTTTTGAGAACAGGATGGCCGTTATAGGCCACATCGCCCCAGCCCTGGTCGTCAGCCTTGCAAAGTATAATATCGGGTTTTTTTGAAGGGGAATTGCCGAAAGCCGACAGACTTTTTATTGCGGAAAGACAAACTGCTGCAGAAGCTGCTTTCAGGAAATCCCGGCGTGATTTTTGGCCGGACGATACGTTGGAATTTAATACATTCATCGCACACTCCTATCTGGAATAATAGCTGCAAACCACCAAGTCTTCCTGGTGAGATTATAGCTGGGGCAGAGAAAAATGAGAAACAAAAAGAACTCACAGAGAGTGGACTTTGTTTGAAATAGGTTCGACAAGCTCACTATAAATTGGGTTTGTTTGGGTTTGAATTGGGTTTGTTTTGGCATTTTATTGGCTTTAATTGGGTTTGATTGGGTTTGTATTGGCTTTGAATTGGGTTTGTTTTTCCCGCGTTGACCAAGTGTCCATTTTGCATAATCCTTTGTTGAAACTCGGCTTACGTTCATTTGGGCTTTTTGGAAATTGGGTTTGTTTTGCATAAAATGAGCGATTTGTAGTGCGCTCTCTACAGTTGTAGA
>DUZJ01000102.1 GCA_013349615.1 Planctomycetota bacterium
AACCCAATTCAAACCCAATACAAACCCAATCAAACCCAATTAAAGCCAATAAAATGCCAAAACAAACCCAATTCAAACCCAAACAAACCCAATTTGTAGTGAGCTTGTCGAACCTATTTCAAACAAAGTCCACTCTCTGTGAGTTCTTTTTGTTTCTCATTTTTCCTTACCCTAAGTATAATCTTGCTGTTAAGACCCGTTGTTTCGCAACTATAATTCCAAATGAGGAGTCTGTGATGAATGCATTAAATTCTAACGTATCGTCCGGCCCCAAATACCGACGTGATTTCCTGAAAGTAGCTGCTGCAGGAGCTTGTCTTGCCACAATAAGGAGCAAAAGTGGTAGAAGTTCTCGAGTGGATTTGGTAAAATAACGCATCGGAAGGTTTGGGAAGGCTCCTAAGCGAACTATATGGCAAATTTCGATTAACAAAGATACATTGGAAAAGGAGGTATTATGGCTCATTCAAATACAACAGAGAAAAAGTCCGGGACAACACGGCGTGAGTTCTTGAAAGCTTCAACCGTGGCGGCTTCGGCTGCCGTATCGGGCGCGGTGGATATCAGTCGCAGTGTGTATGCTGTCGGCAGTGATATCATACGCGTGGGAATGATTGGCTGCGGTGGACGAAACACCGGCGCCGCCGTCCAGGCGCTCACAGCGGACCCCGGCACCCGGCTGGTTGCGATGTGCGACATCTTCATGGACCGCGTCAAACAGAAACGCGAGGTGCTGAAAGGACAGAAAAAAGACCAGGTCACTGTGGACGACGCTCACTGTTTCGCCGGCTTCGACGGCTATAAGCACGTGATTAAATCGTCGGACGTAGTGGTGATTGCCAACGCGGCCAAGTTCCACCCGCTCCATACCATGACCGCAATTAAGGCCGGAAAGCACGTCTTCGTGGAGAAGCCCCACGGCATCGACCCGGCCGGGCTAAAGCTCCTGCAGCAGGCCGCTGAGCTTGCAAAGCGGAAGCGTCTGTCCCTCGTCTCCGGCCTGCACAGCCGCTACCACACGGGGTACGCTGAAACCATCCAGCGAATCCACGATGGCGCCATTGGTAACATAGTCGCCATCGAAGAAAACTTCATCCGCCCACCGTACGGTGTCATCCCGCACAAACAGGGTCTCACCGAGCTCGAGTGGCAGTGCAGCACGCAGTACCATTTTCGCTGGCTGTCGGGAGACGATGTCCCCCAGTCGCTGGTGCATAACCTTGACCGTTCCAGTTGGGCGATGCACAACCAGGCCCCCGTGAAATGCCATGGTTTAGGCGGACGCTCTTCAATGACCGACCCAATATACGGCGATGTGTTCGACCACCATTCCGTCGTTTACGAATTTGCCAATGGTGTACTCATCTACGCCTTCTGCCGTACCACCACCGGGTGCTACAACAATTCTTCCAGCACTGTGCTTGGCAGCAAGGGCAAGGCCTCTGTTTTGGGATGCCGGATATGGGGCGAAACAAACTGGCGCTGGCAGGGAAGATGCAATCCATACCAGAGAGAGCACGACGTACTCTTCGCGGCGATTCGCTCCGGCAAGCCCGTCAATAACGGCGACTACATGGTCCGCAGCACAATGATTACCGTGATGGGTCAAATCTCCTGTTACACCGGCAAGGAGGTTACCTGGGACCAGATTAATAAGTCCGACTTCTACTATCCGCCCAGACCCGAGGATTGCCGTGACGGTATGGAACCGCCGACCAGGTCCGGCGCCAATGGCAGCTATCCTGTACCCATACCAGGTCAAACAAAGATGATTTAAGATAAATCTTTTTTTCCAGGATTGCCGGTGATGCTGATGAGAATGAGCAGCTTAGTCTTATTTTGTCTAATAGGTGCCGCTTTCCCAATAAATGGCAAGCGCTTGGAGATATGCCCTCAGCATCCCTATTACTTCCGCGACGGCGGCCGGCACGTGGTGCTCGTCGGTGTTTCCGACCGCGCTTTGTTCACCATCTGGAAAAATGATAAGGGCTTCTCGTGGCGAAAATATCTCGATGACCTCGCAGTTCACCATCTCAACTACGTACGGCAGGATGTATTCAGTTGGGGCGCACTACGGGGGGCGGCGGAGTATCCGGCCCAGCTCTCCAGCTCAGCGCGGCTCTTCGCCCGCACCGGGCCGGGTAAGGCAATAGACGGCAAACCAAAATTCGACCTGACACAGTTTGACCAGTCGTATTTCGAGCAGCGCCTCAAGCCGTTTTTACGCGAGGCGGCGAAACGGGGCATTTACGTTGAACTGACCCTGTTCGAAGGCTTCAGAGCACGGAGCGATTTCAAGGAAAGTCTCTACGCCGAGGCGAACAACGTCAATCGGCTCGGTCTGCGACCCGGCGAGGTGACCTCTGATACAGCCCTCGGAAATCGGCGTCTGACAGCTATTCAACACGCCTACATTGACAAGGTCCTCGCCGAGACCGCACAGTTCCGTAACGTCATCTACGAAATAGCAAATGAGAGCGGCGGCCGGCGGTGGGTCGCCCATCTTATTGACTACATACACAATCACCCAACGCATCCCAGCCGACTCGTTTCCGCCGGCGAGCAGACCACTTCATTCGACCCACGCACAGGCGCCAATGACATCGTCGTCAAGCATCGTGGCAAGGGAGGCTTGTATGCGACTGACACCGATGTCCGCAATCATCACGCTGCTCTGCTGCGCTTCCGTGTCGGCAAGCCGGTCTGCCACAACGAGTACTTCCTGTACGCCAACGCCAGCACGGATGATGTCAACTTCCCGCGTAAGATGATGTGGGCCGACTTCACAGCGGGCGGGCATTCCAATTTTTTTGACTTCACCTTCTGGCGCGGCACGGGGCGAACACTCAACGACGGCCAGCCATCACGCTCACCGCCTTCCGAGATACTTCGCGGCGGCCAGTACCTGCTCGACTTCCTTACTGAGAACGAAGTCAAGTTTTGGACGATGGCACCGCACGATGAATTGGCCACGGTCGAGGGAAAGAGAAAGCCTTATGTTTTTACTCTCGCGGCGCCGGGCAAGGAGTACATCTGTTATGTGCTCGGCGACGGGTCGGCAACGATTACCCTGCAGCTTACCGGTGGTCCCGCCGGAAGGCGTCCTGCGGACTTCACCGCCCGGTGGTATGACCCAAAGTCCGGCCGGTTCCTCACCCCTGCGCACCGAATACAAGGCAAAGACCGGAATTTCTTTCAATCGCCAAACTCCAAGCAGGACATCGTATTGTACGTCCGGGATTAAAGACGCCACGGACTCCGCATCGAACGCGAGAGCATCCGGTTCGCCTCTTCGCTGTCGATAAAGAGTTCGTTGTCCGGGTCCCAGCGCAGTTTGCGCTTGAGCATCATGGCGATATTGCCCAGGTGGCAGATGGACGTGGAACGGTGTCCGACTTCCACCGGTGCAGCCGTCCGGCCGCGTGTCTTAATACAATCGATAAGATTGCGGTGATGGTCTTTGCTTTTGTAAAGGTGGATTTCATCAGGCCCGATAGTTGAATCCTTCACCGACTCCGGAGAGCTCGTGAGCTCGCCTTGCTTAAGCTGAATCCAGCCTTCGGTACCTTCAAAACGCAAAGGGCCGTTTGGGTCGGTTTTCATAATCAACTCGACGCCGTTGGCATATCGGGCCCGGAAGTGTACCTTGGTTGCCGTAGTGAACAGGCCATCGCTGGGAAATACACCGCCCAGGTCCTCTACCTCTATCGGCCCGGTCTCATCCGTGCCGTTTGCCCACTGAGCGACGTCTATCCAATGTGCGCCGAGGTTTGTCGTCTGGCCGCCGGAATAATCAAGGCCGAACCGAAACGTATAAAGACAACGGGACTTATGATACGGAACCCAGGGGGCCGGTCCCAACCACATATCGTAATCCAGCCAATCGGGGACAGGCCCCGGCCGCCAGTCCTTCGGCGGAGCCTCTTTATTATTTGGCCCGATGGATGTTATGATTTTCTTGAGCCGGCCGATTCGTCCGTTGCGCACCAATTCACAGATGTTGCGGAATTGCTGGCTTGAGCGCCGCTGAGTTCCCGTCTGAAAAACAGTTCCATAGCGTTGAACCGCAGCGACCATTGCCTGCCCATCAGCTATGGTTAGACTTAGCGGCTTTTCACAGTAAATATCTTTGCCTGCCGCCGCCATCACAACCGGTACGGCGTGCCAGTGGTCCGGCGTCGTGACACAAACCGCGTCAATGTCATCGCGTGAGAGAATATTGCGAAAATCATTATACGCGTCACAGCCTTTGTACCTGCCGGATTGACTTTTGTTTGCGTAATAGTCCTCCACTATCTTGCGAGCAGGTTCCCGTCCGAACCACGCACCCTGCCAGCCCTTCTTATACCAGTGGCCATATTCATTGCTCGCCTTCACGACGTCGCAGACAGCAACGACCTGCACGTCATCCTGGGCCAGGAACGCCCTCATATTATTCGTGCCCATACCACCAACACCGATGGAGCCCATTGCGATTCGGCTGCTGGGGGCCACCGTGCCGGCTTTGCCCAACGCCGATGACGGAACGACATAAGGAAACGCCAGGACGCCTGCCGCCCCACGCAGAAACGCTCGTCGACTTATGGTACTATCTCTTGACATTTGCACTTCCTCTCTGGTCACTATAGTTGTCCCTTTTTTCAGAACTGACGCAAACGTATGTCCTTGAATTGCACAAGCATCGGAAGTCCCTGGTGTACCTGCAGGGCGAGCTTGCCGGTGCGCGGCCTTTTCGGGTCGTTGTCTTCTATCTCGCAGAAAACCACGCCGTTGATATTCAGCACGGTGTGACCCTTGTCGGTTATAACAGTATAATCATTCCACTGTTCAGGCTTGACCAGCTTAAGCAGTCCGGTCGGGTCGCCCACGGAACCGACAACTTCCTTCCTGCCGGTTTTGTCAATACGAACCTTTTGGCCCCTCTCGGCGAGGATGTTGCGCAGGGTGTACTCCATCACGACGCCGGTCCATCGGCCGTCGGCGCTAAAATTGGCCTGGGGGCCTACGAGAGCTTCGGGGTGCATATCGGTTCTTTCTTTACTGTGGAAGTAAATTCCTGAATTGCCGCCCTCGATGCGGAACTTCAAACGCAGCTCGAAGTCCTCCAGGTCGCCACCAGTCCAGATAAGAAAGTTGTTTTCCGAGACGCGATTGTCCGGCGTGGTTTGTCCCGTGATAACTCCATCCCTGACAGTCCATATTCTGGGATTGCCCTTCCAGCCGGAAAGGTCTTTGCCGTTGAAAAGACTCCTGAATCCAGGCTCCAGCCCGGTCGCAACTTCGGCACTCGGCGTGGTATCAGCGGGCAGGTCGCCGGTCGCAAACTGTATCCCATCAAGATAGAAACGCAGTATAGTCGGGTTCCACCATATCTCGGAGCGATGGCCAAACGCACAGTAAAAGACTCGGCCTTTCCCATACTGCCGAACCCAGGCCAGGGCGAAATCGTTGTCCTTGCGATGTATCCAGGGCACGGTCATATTGGTCGTCTCGGTATCAAGGGACAAAAGCACGCGGAGTTTTTTGCGCGAGTATGGGTCGCGGAACTGAAATATCTCCTCGGTCAGGCGAAAGTTCTTACCCTCGAATGCAGCCAATAGCGGGTGGCCCGGCTCATCCAGCTTGACGCCGACTTCCTCGTGCCAGGGGTGGCCCCAGTAAGCGGCACCGAGCATCTCAAGGAACTGGGGCCAGTGGGTGTTGCCGCCGACAGCGTGATGATAGGCCACGATACCACCTCCGTTGGAAACCCACTCAAGCAAACTCCGGCGCAGTCCGTCTGGGCCGGATTCGACAGCATCAATATCGGTACCGTATTCTTTGAGTTTTTCCATATCCTCGTCGGTCGGCCGAATCCAGGGACCGTTGCTGTTGTTCATAATGATGGCATCGAACCGCTTCAGATTCTCAGGCAGATACATCACCACATCGTCACTGACAACCGGCTCGAATGCGCCGGTCTTTTCGCCGAGCAGCTTCATCGCATATTCGGCCTGAGGAATGGAATAGCCCTTATGGGGAGATTTTTCCATAAACGGTGTGTTCCAGATTAGCACGCGGCGATGCTTTTTCGGGGTCACTCGCGCCTTCCTGGGCACCGCTGCACGGATTCGCTCCGCCTGCTGTCTGGTAACTTGCGCTGCAGCTTGCACAGGCAGCATC
>DUZJ01000123.1 GCA_013349615.1 Planctomycetota bacterium
CAAAAACTGATACGATTCCGCCTTTGGTGTATATGGATATGGTTGTGCAGAGCGGGATTAATTTTGACGCATTCGGGCTGGCGATGCGGTTCGGCAAAAATCAATCTGGTATGCATATTAGAGATATGATGCAAATATCGGCGATTCTGGATTACTTCAGGCCTATAGCTAAGCCGTTGTATATAACGGACGTGGAAGTTCCGAGCCAAAACGGTGATGGTTTGCATCAGTCAGAAGTTGCCGGCGTGTGGCACAAGGAATGGGACCAGGCCCGGCAGGAACAATGGATTGAGCAGTTCTGCAAGATAGCACTTAGCAAACCATTTGTCGATACGGTGACATACTCACACCTTTCCGATGCAGAGGACAATACGATAGCCAACAGCGGGCTGTTGACTGACCGGCTGGAACCCAAAAAATCGTTTCGTACCCTGAAGAAACTGCACGATGCTATTTTCAACCGGTAAACAAGTCGCAGCTCGTGGCTCGCAGGTCGAAGGAGCGGCGCAAAGCGGTATACGATGAACAATATGGCGAACGATAATTATGTCCAGCGAGCAGGAGACAGGCAAAGCAGGATTCAATCCTTTGCATTTGTTATCAGCGTGTGCGGATGTGCTCTGCTTTCTATTGGTTTTGGGGCTTCAAGTCTTTTAGCAGTTCGACAATCGAGTTACATCGGGTTAGACGAGAAGATAAATCCAAACGATACGCCTATAGCGAGCCTGGTAAGATTGCCGGGCATAGGTATATCACGGGCCGAGGCGATAGTGGCTTACCGCGGGAATTTCAGCAAAGAAGACAGCAACAGCCGCGCCTTTCGAGATTGCGATGATTTGCAAAAAATAAGAGGTATAGGGCCTAAGACGGCACAAAATATAAGCGAATGGCTGAAGTTCGAGTGAGAATTAAGATGGCAATGTTTTTCAAACGATTAACTGTGTTATTACTTGTAGCGCCGGCGATTACTTTCGCCGGCGGTTCGCGGCAGTTGGCGGCCAATCAGAAAAGTGTTGATAGGGCGAAGTTAATTCACGAGAAGGCGCTAACACTTGACACGCATGTTGATATTCTCAACGCCAAGTACGCCACAGAGGCGCTTGACCCGGGGATAGACAATCCCAAGCTCAAATGTGACCTTGTCAAAATGAAGAAGGGCGGTGTGGACGGCGTGTTCCTGGCTATATGTGCCGGCCAGAGAAAGCGCAACGCCGAAGGGTACAAAAACGCATACGAATCTGTGATGGGCCGACTTGAGGCAGTACACCGTCTGACAGAGAAGATGTATCCCGAGCGCTGCGAGCTTGCCGGATCGCCGGAGGACGTTGAACGCATTGTGCAAGCTGGCAAAAGAGCAATTATGATCGGTATAGAGAACGGTTTTGCAATCGGCAAAGACCTGTCAAATGTTGAAAAGTTTTACAAGCTCGGCGTCCGGTATATCACGTTGAGCCATAACGGTCACAACGACATTTGCGATTCCTGCAATCCCCGGAAACAACTTGGTGACAAAGAAGCCGAGCATAATGGGCTTAGCAAATTCGGTGAAAAAGTTGTTTCAGAAATGAACCGCCTGGGCGTTATGGTCGATGTGTCCCATATTTCCGTAAAGTCTTTTTATGATGTTATCAAAGCATCGAAGGCGCCTGTTATCGCGTCACATTCGGGATGCCGGGCACTTGCCGAACACCAAAGGGATTTAAACGATGAACAGTTGAAAGCGCTTGCGAAAAACGGAGGCGTTATTCAGATAGTAGCACTTGGCCGCTTTTTGAAACAGGATTTGCCCCAACGCCTCAAATCGATAAGCGATTTGAAAGAAGAACTGGCCGACGAAAGAATTAACATTAAGCAGTTCCAGAAGAGAATGAAAGAAATCGATGTAAAGTACCCGCGAGCAAACTTAGAGGATTTTGTTGACCATATTGACCACGCTGTTAAGATTGCCGGCATCGACCAAGTAGGTATCGGCAGTGATTTTGACGGCGGTGGTGGTATTCCGGGCTTTAATGACCATTCCGATGCACTGAATGTTACCGTTGAATTGGTCAGGCGGGGATACTGCGAAGAGGATATTTGTAAGATTTGGGGGGCTAACCTGCTGCGTGTGTGGCGCGAAGTGGAAAAAGTAGCAGAGGAGCTGCAAAAAAGGCTCTAAGAATGGATGAGTTTGAAATTGGCAAGCCGGTCGGTCAATGCTTCGGCACATGGAGAAGGATTATGTGCAGCGAAGAGTATTTCTGTGGGTCATTTGGTAAAAACTCATCTTTATTGTTATTGCTTGTGATTTTATTTTTTGCGCTTGGTTTATCTTTAAGTGGATGCACTCAAGAGTTACAACGTGGAAGTCCGGCTGTCCAGGATTCCTTGAAAGTAAAACTCGGCACCAATTCCAAGGCAATTGATACTGATGGGGATGGGCTTTGTGATTTTCAGGAGATTCACAAGTATCTGACCAATCCGACAAAAAAGGATAGCGACGGCGACGGCATCTCTGATGGTGATTGGAATGAGCAACGAGAGTATAGCTATTCAGTTCGTACAATCCTTCAATTTATGCCGCCTTTTAACAAGGCAGCCCTGAATGACGATTTTCAGGATGCACGAGTTCTGGAAAAAAGGGACGATTACATTGAGTTGGAAGTGATTCACTATCCTCTTAGTACCGCAGGTAAATCGATAGACGAAAATGCGAATTGGCAGCAGGATTACGCTGGTATGACAGAATACCTAAAGCCGGGCGTGACGACCAACTGGGACGCCAAGATGAGACAGGACCTGCTGGCTGAGCTAAAGGCCGATGGAATCTTCATTGACAAGCTGACAGACAAGGAGGTGGTCGAGCAAGTACCGTCCTGGCTGTTGAAGAAATCCAGGTACCTTGGAAAAGTGTTTACTACCTTTTATGTTTATTGTCCCAATGGTCAGCCGAAAATCTATCCGGGTCTTGAGAGTGCCTTCGAGCATGAGTTCAATCGCGACAAAGATAATTACGACTGGACAATTGAGGAGCACTTTGACTACGAACTGTTAGGCAAAGGTATGTTCTATAACAAAACCCACGGCTCTTGCACATCTTTTGCCGTCTATTTAACCACGGTGCTCCGGGCAATCGGCATACCAGCTCGAATGATTATGGTGAATCCGGTGGTAGATGCTTCCACCAGGGAACAACTTCGTATGGTGAAAGATCGAATTACCCACAACAGGATTCGTGAGACTATGTTGGCCGGTTTGAGGAGGTCCGACAAAGGTTTCACCAACCATACGTTCAATGAAGTTTACGTTGGAAACCGATGGTGTCGTTTGAACTACAAGAAGCTTGGACAGCACATCCTTGATCCGCATCAGTTCGGCTTGCAGACTCACTTATATACTTTCAACGACCTGAGCGAGGCCAACCTGGCGTCGAGTTGGGGCCGGCGATATGCGGAAGGTGAAAGAAACGCTGTCTTCAAACATAGCAATCCTTATTCTGCCGTTACGATATCAGATCTTTTCGGATGCCACAGTGATATTCAGAATCCGCCTTTCACAGCAAGCGATCTATCGCCCGGTTCCCTGCCTAATATATATGTAATGAGCTCATCGCATCCTGGCTTTGATATATTTGCGGAGATCTTTGAGATTGTCAAAGACGCCACATCCAATAAGACCGGACGCTATCATGAGAAGAAATCCTATGATGAAGTTTTCGTCGATGGTATCTGGGGCAAAAAACCTGGTGATATCATTGTTTTACTTTTTTCACTCGACAGAGAGGGTCGCGTTCCTTCCGAATATGAGGATTTGTTAGCTCAGCCATGGTCGGCGACCGAAGCGACTCTTAAAAAAGGCAAGACAGTGGAACTTCAGGGTAAGGCGCGTGATTTGTATGTGATTCTTTTGGCAGCACCGACAGGACAGCAGCTTAGGCAGTTGGTAAGAGAATCTAAGCTGTTAAAAAAGATATAACAAATGTAAAATGAGACATTGATTTTAATGCCGATTTTTTAACAGCGGCAGGTGCTGGTTTCAGGGAGATATTGGCAAAATAGTAGAGAAAAGAAGATATGGATGAGTGGGAAATTGACAAGCCGGTCGGGCAATGCCGGGGCACGGGCAGACAGATAGAACCCGGGGAAGAATACTTCGGCGCTCTGGTGGAGACCGACGAAGGACTAAAGCGTCAAGATTTTTGTGCCGACTACTGGAAGGAGCAAAAGCCGGATGTGTTTTGCTACTGGAAAACCAGGCTGCCACACCCCGACCAGAAAAAGCAGATATTCATTGACGACGAAATGCTGATGGCCTTTTTTGAGCGATTGGCAAAAGAAACAGAACAGGAAAAGATAAATTTTCGGTTTGTGCTGGCGCTGGTCTTGATGCGGAAAAGGCGCCTTAAATACGACTCGTCCAAAGTCGAAGACGGTAAGGAAATCTGGCGTTTGAGGATAGCCGGCGGCGATAAGGAATTTGTCGAAGTGATAAATCCATGTCTTGATGATGAGCAAATCGAAGAGCTATCGTCACAAATAGGTCAGATACTTCAGGTGGACTTGTAGAAACATGAATTATCAACACAATCACCAATCGTTCTTTCATTTTGCTGCAGCAATGTTATTGTCTGTCGTAATTCTTACCGGCTGCGCGCCGCAGAAGCGTGAGCCGATAAGGATCCTTCCGGAGAGTAAATCTGCTGCCGAGACGTTGTCAATTCTAAGGTCACGCTCCCAAAACGTTGGGCCCCTGAGGGCCCACGGCCGGTGTCTGTGGCAGTATCGGAGCAACGGAAAGCCTCGCAGGGAAGACTTTGCCGTGAAACTCTGGGTGAATCCCGTTAGAAGTTACCGCCAAGAGGGCACAGACATCGGGAGTTTTACTTCTAACAGGGTGAATCCGCCGGCAGAAATATACATGCAGGGTGATGTGGGTTTCAACGCGAGGGGGATTGTCCTCGGCTCAAATGAAAGCGAGTTCTGGATGTTAATAAAACCAAAGGCCAGCAGTTATTCGTGGGGCAAATGGTCCGAGCAAGGCCCCTCTATGAGCCTTACAAATATCTCCAGGACTTTGGTTGAAGCTCTTGGCATTGTCGAAGTCGTTGATGAAGAGAGCTGGTCCTTGTCTGACGAAGGCTCCTTTGATATGCTTGCCAGACGCAATGACAAGGACCAAATAACCAAAAAAATATATGTCGGTAAGTATGATTATTTAGTTAGAAGGGTCGAGTATTTTGATGCGGACGGCAAAGCTGTGGCAGTAGCCGAGCTGGATAAATACAAAGAAGTATCCAAGGAATTTTTTGTCCCGACCCGCATAAGTATTATAATACGTGGCGGGGAGGGCGGAGATGATGCGGCCAGCATAGCCCTTAACTTGAATTCTGTAAAACGGACGACCTTTACCGAGAAGCAGCGAAATCTTTTTTTCAATCGTCCCAAGACTAAAGGTTATAAACATATTTACAGAATCATTGACGGCCGTATGATTGAACAGCCGGATTAAGAATATAAGGCGTTTATTCGTGTTTGACAGCATCTTCGAGGTTATCTACGTAATCTGTTTTGTTACAGGCTCAGTGGTGCGGAAATTGTACGTGAGGGGATACAACAGGGAGAAAAACGCAGATGGCCGGAAGAGTGGTCTGGACAAGCTGCTGTTGGTTTTTGCGAGTATAGGTTTTATTGGTATCCCGTTATTGTACCTGTTCGCACCCTGGCTGGACTTCGCGGATTATCAACTGCCGATATGGTTCGGCTGGGTTGGAGCGGCGGTCTTTGCCGGCGCCTTGTGGCTGCTTTGGCGGTCGCACGTTGACCTCGGCCGGAACTGGTCGCCAATGCTGGAAATCCGGGAAGAGCATTCGCTTGTGACCAAAGGCGTATACAAGTACATTCGGCATCCGATGTATGCCGCCCAC
>DUZJ01000130.1 GCA_013349615.1 Planctomycetota bacterium
CTGAACAAGAGCCTAACAAAAGCCACAACACGAACTCGGGAGATTCAGATGGGTCTTAACATATCGATGCAACGGACCGTTTGACGCGCGCTTCGACAATAATCCTTGCGTGCATCACGGCATAGAACTGACCTTCCTTCTGTGAAAACAGAACATCCACATAGTGGTACCTGACCATATTATCTCTTACCTTAGGCGATTCAATGAAAGAATCCGCTCAAAGATGTACCACGCCATTAGGTGCAGACAATACCACAAAAGAATTGAAAAGGGAAAGAAAAATTTATTTCGTGAAGCGTATCTCGTGAAGCGTGAATCGCCGGTTGAGGCCGGTAGAGGCTGCGTTTTTTAAGAGAAATCCGCAGTCAAAGTGGTGCGAAATATCGCCCCCTACCCTCTGGATTCCCGCTTTCACCTATCCCGGCTGTTTCTAATTATATTTATCTTTTATTTTCGTTCCAATAATGATAGCCACAACCACAACAGCCACACCAATAATTACCCAATGTAAAGTGCTCATTAAAAGCATATTAAGTCTCCTTTCTATTAATCTTACCTTTTTATATCCACAACTCTCATAAAGCCAAATTTCAATCAAACGGCAACCCTCTCTCACAAGTTTCGTATTGCGTCGTGAGTATAGCGTATTGCGTAAAAGAAAACAACTACAAACTCGTGCCGGCGAGGCATCCGCAATTCCCGGCAACAAACTTAATTTTAACGACAACTCTCTGGCACCCTGGATCCCTGCATAATACATGCAGGGATTCAGGACATAGGGCCGATAAGAATGGGTTTTGTGCTTGTACAGTAGAGAAAGACGGCCTTATTTGCCGGGAAAGGCGGGCCATTTCGGTTTTTATTTATTTCTTAGCGAGAAAAGGCTTGCAAATGTGGCAACAGCCGATTAGTATGCGGGGTTTAAGTTTTATAATATAGAGTTTCTTGAAGCGGATGCTTCGTATCCGGCCAATTATGAAGCGTGTATCGAATGGATAAGCGGTGTGCAAAGAACCAGGAAAGGATTTGGCTAAAAAATGTTAGCTAAGCAGGAAAAAGAGAAAATTATCGGCGATTTTGAGACCCACGAGTCAGATACCGGCTCGCCGGAGGTGCAGATTGCACTATTAACGAAAAGGATTAATGAGCTTACCGAGCACCTCAAGATTCATCGCAAAGACCACGCATCCAGACGCGGCTTACTGCAAATGGTCGGGACCAGGGCGGCACTGCTTAAGTATATAGGCAGAAAAGACATCAGACGTTATCAGGACATTATATCCCGGCTCGGCTTGCGAAAGTAAGAGTTAAACCGCGACAAACCCGGATAATAGACTAAAACCAAGCTTTGCGCAAGTAGCGAGCTTTGAAGTAGAAGGTAAGAAGGTAAAGGAAGAAGTATATGTTCGATGTATGTAGAGTAGAAAGACAAATTGGGGAAAGAATTTTATCAATCGAAACAGGCAAAATTGCTAAACAAGCAGACGGAGCGGTAGTAGTTCAATACGGCGAGTCCATTGTCCTTGTAGCCGCGGTGACGGCGCCGCCACGATTTGATGATATCGATTTTTTCCCGCTGAGTGTTGACTATCGAGAGAAGCAGAGCGCGGCGGGTAAGTTCCCGGGCGGCTTTATTAAACGCGAGGGCAGGCCAAGCACTAAAGAGACCATCACGGCAAGGCAAATCGACAGGCCTATTCGGCCGTTGTTCCCTGAAGGTTATGTTCAGGAAGTGCAGATTATGGCGAGCGTTTTAAGTTTTGACGGTGAAAATGACCCTGATGTTCTGGCTATGGTCGGTGCCAGCGCAGCGCTTACCATAAGCAGGATTCCATTTTTGGGGCCCATTGGCGCCTGTAGGTTAGGCAGAGTAGATGGAGAGTTTGTAGTCAACCCCACACATAAGCAAATAGCGGACGGTGACCTGAACCTGCTTCTCGGCGGTCGTAAAGAAGCGATGAATATGATTGAGGTCGGCGCCAGTGAGTTGTCGGAGGAGAGAATAGCTGAAGCTATTGCAACGGCACAAAAAACTGTTGCCGAGGTTTGTGAAATGATAGAGGAGATTCGTGAAAAGGTGGGCGTGGAAAAGGAAATACCGCTTGTAGAAGATGATGAGCATCTCGCCGCGGAAATCTCCTCGAAGATAGCGGACAAGCTGTACGAAAACAAGCAAATATCGAACAAGCAGGAGCGAAAGAAGGCCAAACAGGAACTGTTCGAGCAGGTCATTGAAGAATATTGTTCTGATGAGGACAAAGCGGCACCGGAGAGTGATACTGCTGCCAGGTATGACAAAGCAATGGTCAAGCGAATCCTCCATAAGATTGAGGGGCAGGCAGTCAAGAAATTGCTTTTAGAAGGCAAACGGGCCGACGGAAGAGGCTATGACGACATTCGCCCGATTGACTGTGAAGTGGCTATTCTGCCGAGAACTCACGGCTCGGCGTTATTCACACGTGGAGAAACGCAATCGATAGTGAGTGTAACTCTTGGTACTATCAGAGATGCACAGATTATAGATGGCCTGTTGGAAGAGTACTCTCAGAGGTTTACCCTCCATTACAATTTCCCGCCATTCTCTGTTGGCGAGATACGGCCCTTTCGCGGGCCCGGCCGAAGGGAAATCGGGCATGGCGCCCTGGCCGAGCGGGCGCTGGAACAAGTGAGGCCGCCGGACGATAAATTCGCATACACTGTCAGGCTCATCTCGGACATCACCGAGTCAAATGGTTCCAGCTCAATGGCTTCTGTTTGTGGCGGGTCACTGGCCCTGATGGATGCGGGCGTTCCAATTACAAAAGCCGTGGCCGGCATATCAATTGGTATGATTAGTGACGAGAGCGGTCGACACGAATTGCTGAGGGATATTCTTGGAGAAGAAGACCATTTCGGCGAAATGGATTTTAAGGTTGCCGGTACTGTTGACGGTATTACGGCGATACAGCTCGATATAAAAGCTGAGGGATTGGCCCATAACATTATGGTCGAGGCGCTGGGGCGGGCAAAAGAGGCCCGCCTGAAGATTTTGGAGATTATGGCCGGCGCTATCAGTGAAGCCAGACCGGAATTAAGCCAGTATGCACCGAAGCTGATAAGTATCGAAATCGACCCTGAGTTTATCGGCAAAGTAATTGGGCCGGGCGGAAAGATGATTAAGGGCATTCAGGAACAGACCGACACGACCATTGAAATCGAAGAGGACGGGACTATCTACATAAGCTGTGTCGGCGGCGATGGTTACCTCGAGGCAAAAAGGATTATCGAGGAAATGACGCAGCCTCCGAAAGTGGGGCGGATATATGAGAAATCAAAAGTGGTGTCTATAAAAGACTTCGGAGCATTTGTTGAAATCACACCGGGCGTTGAGGGCCTGTGCCATATTAGTGAGCTAAGCGATGGTTACGTCAAGAGCGCCGGTGAGGTTTGCAAAATAGGCGACCTGATACCGGTAAAATTATTGGCGATTGACGACCAGGGCCGACTTAGACTTTCTCGCAAAGCCGCTCTTGCTGAGCAGAAGAAACAAAAAAGCCAACAGGAGAAAAATGATAAAACTGATTAGGCGCACAGGTCAGAAGTGAACAACCGTAGAGGGGGTAAAGGGCACAACTCCCCGTAAGAGCAACGGTGAGCTTGCGGGGCAGGTAAAAAATTAACATTAAAGTCGGCGAGCTCAGCGGTGAAAATAGGAGTTGAAGAATTAGGCAAGTTGACGGGCGAGCTTGCTCATGAGATCAAAAACCCCTTATCGAGTATTAAGATTAATCTAAAGCTCATCAGGGAGGAGCTGGAGGCTGCCAAGTCTGATGAGGCCGGCCAGACGGGTCGAGGTCGGAGCAGCCAGAGCTTCACAAGGGCGCTGCGGAAAATAGCTGTTGTTGAAAAAGAAACGGACAGGCTTGAGCAGATTCTGGAGGGCTTTCTGCGCTACATCGCCAGGCCCGAATTGCAGTTGGCAAGTATCGATATAAGCTCGCTCATTAGTGATATGATAGATTTTTATTCGCCCCAGGCCCACAGTCATTCGATAATTATCCGGCAGCAATTGTATGACAAGCCGCTTGTTTGCAGAGCCGACGAAGGTATGCTCAAACAAGCGATACTGAATCTGTTCATTAACGCCCGGCAGGCTATGAGCGATGGCGGGGAGCTGCTAATCAGAACGGCGAGGCAGAAAAAAGACGCAGTGATTCAAATCAGCGATACCGGAAGTGGTATTGCCCCGGATAAACTGGCTTACATCTTCGATGCCTATTATTCGTCCCGCCCACAGGGAAGCGGACTGGGCTTGCCAACGGTACAAAAGATTGTCGAAGCGCATAATGGAACAATAAGTGTTGACAGCGAGCCGGGCAAAGGTACATCATTTACCATAAGATTACCCCTCAAGGCACAATAAGGTATCGTTTGATGAGTAGTGATACTGTAATTCTGGTTGTCGACGACGAGCGTGACCACGCGGACGGAATTGCCGAGGCGCTTGAGAAGTTGTACACAAAGCGCGCAAAGACGATCGCTGTTTACAGCGGCAAAGATGCTCTGGAAATCCTCCGCGAGCAAACAGTCGATGTTGTTGTTACCGATTTGAAACTGGGCGGTGATATTGACGGACTGGCCATACTCGAAGAAGCCAGGAAGACAAATGGCCGAACGGAAGTTATTTTAATAACGGCATACGCAACCATTGATACCTGCAAGGAAGCACTACGGCGTGGAGCATACGATTATCTTGTCAAGCCGATTGATATTGACCAGCTTCGCACACTTGTGAGCCAGGCTGGACGAAAGGCTTCGGCTGCAATTCAGCGTGAACAACAGGAGGCCGCAACAGGTAAAGAGGATTTCGAAATTGAGGGTGTGCGAGGAACAAACCCCGCGATGGAAGGCATATTCGAGGTCCTGCGGCGGGTGGCGCCAACCAATATATCCGTCCTGATTGAAGGGGAATCTGGAACCGGCAAGGAGCTATTAGCAAGAGCAATTCACAACTATTCACCACGCCGGAACAGGCCGTTCAGGCCAATCAATTGCGCAGGCCTGACGGAAACTTTGTTGGAGAGCGAGTTGTTCGGCCACGCCAAAGGCGCCTTTACCGGTGCAACGGCTGATAGAAAGGGATTGTTTGAGATAGCTGATAAGGGGACGCTGCTGTTAGATGAAATCGGTGATATGCCGATGAATATGCAGGCCAAACTTTTGCGTGTTATCGAAGATGGGGTGGTTATACCAGTTGGCTCCCAGAAGCCAACTGTCGTGGATGTTCGCATCATCAGCGCAACAAACCATGAGCTGACAGAACTTATAGAACAGAAACAATTCAGGCAGGATTTGTACTTTAGAATCAAGGGTGTGAATATCACTCTGCCGCCGCTGCGCGGCAGAGCGGAAGATATACCGGCCCTTGTAGAATATTTTCTAAAAGAGGCCGCCGCGGAGACCGGCTCAGCGGTTACCGGCATAACGGAGGCGGCCCTGATGATTCTTATGAACTTTGATTGGCCCGGCAACATTCGTCAGCTTCGAAACTGTATCAGGACAATGGTTGTAATGTGCGACGCCGATATGCTCGATTTACAGGACATACCGCCTGAAATATTACAGAGGCGGCAATTGGCAGCCGGCACCGGGGCACCAGCCGGTCTGGGTAGTGTGTCGCTGAATGAATTAGAAAAACAGGCCATTGTCGATACCTTAGCGAAAACGAAAGGCAACCGCGAAAAAGCCGCGAAGATATTAGGCATCGGCGAAAGAACGCTGTACCGAAAAATAAAAGAATACAACCTGTAGGGGCAACCCTATGTGGTTGCCCAGATTTGTTATAATGTTGCC
>DUZJ01000144.1 GCA_013349615.1 Planctomycetota bacterium
CCGTCGCCCTCGTCAAACTTCCAGTAAGAAATCGGTCCAAAGTGCTCTTGTTGAACAAAACAGGGGTCGATATCCATGTTGCCTTCACCGGGCCAGCCGCCCTGGACGTCGCTGTAAGTAATCACCGCTGTGGCACCCATAGCCAAATATACCTCCTGAGGTCTGTCATCCCAGAGGATGCAGTTGGTCAGGGTCGGGCTGCTTTCTTGGTTGTACACCCCGCCTCCGGCCATGGCCGAGTTGCCATTGAAAGTGCAGTTCGCCAGCGTTGGACTGCTGGCATTCAAATTGCAGATTGCGCCGCCCCATTCTCTTGCCGAGTTCTTGCTGAAGATGCAGTTGGCCAGCAACGGACTACTGTCCCAGTTGAAGACTGCACCGCCGAGTTCAGCCGAGTTGCTGCTGAAAGTGCAGTTGGTCACAGTGGGACTGCCAGGCCGGTTGGATATCCCCCCGCCATGGTTGGCCGAGTTGCCGTTGAATTTGCAATTGGTTACCGTTGGACTACTTGTCCTGTTGCACATCGCGCCCCCATCGTATATTGCCGAGTTATCAGTAAACGTGCAGTTGGTTAAGGTCGGATTGCCCTGCTCACTGTTGAACATCCCGCCGCCGTCTCTGTTTGCCGAGTTGCCGGTGAACGTGCAGTTTATCACCGTCGGGCTGCCGGAGTCGTTGTACATTCCGCCACCGCGGTCGTATAACTCCGTGTAGCTCCCATTGGCATTGCCGGCAGTGATGGTAAAACCATCCAGCAAGGCCGTCTCATCCGTCCCGCTGCCGGTTACTACGTGGTAGCTGTTGTCCGAGATATCGCCAGGCATTCTTATGTCGCCGCTGAGGATTGTTTCGTATGTGTCGATATCCCGCTCATTCGGGTCTGGCTCACCGACACCCGCGTAGCCACCGTAAATCGCCACGCCGTTGATAAGCTGGAACGTGGCTTCACGGTCGTAAACCATTATATCGACCTCCTGGTCGCTACTGGAGCCCCCTGGTGGCTGAGGCGGCTGAGGCGGGGTATATTTGGCGGCCGGCCTGTAAACGCCCTGCGCCACCCGGATCTCCTTGACCCAGAAGGTTTCGGCCGCAAAGCTCAGTCCTTCTCGCAATTCGGTAAAGGCATTCTCCCAGCTGCTGCCGTCATTTGCGCCGAGAGCATTACAATCGACATACAGCACCGTGGGGCCTTCCCTGTCTAATTCATACGCGGTAACACCGGCGGGATAGACACCGGGCGCACTTACCAAAATCACAGTGGCCCCATGCACCTGGTCTCCATCTTCCGCAGCCGCAAGGGTGACCGTCTGCGGCTGCGAGTAGTTGGTCGAGTCAAAAGTCAATAATCCTCCCGACTCGACTGTGATGTCGGGGTCACCTGATTCGACAGCTACAGTTACCTCAACCATCCCCAGGGGGTCAACCATTGGCGCCACGGTAAATGTTGCTGTCCCTCCTTCAGGAACCACGACCGACTCTGCGCTTAGTAAAAAGCCCCGGTAGGGCCCCTCGTATGCTCCCATATCGACAGTACCGTCTATGATGCGAGGGTTTCCATCGAGGTCGGTAACCACCGATGGCGGAACGGCCGAGTTGTAGCCTGCATCGATACACGGCGAACCGGGCAGCAAATGATATTCGCCGATGGCCGGGTCCAAAAATAATGGGTCGGCGTTTATGTTGCCAATACCCGGCCAGCCGCCCTGAACGTCGCTGTAGCTGACAGTTGCCGAACTGGTCTCATCATAATTGTATATCTGTGGACCGCTTGACGCGGTATTACCCCACAAAATGCAGTTGGTCAGCGTCGGCCTGCTGCTCGAGCGGTTGTACATCCCGCCGCCGTCCCTGTCGGATAGATTGCCGGTGAATGTGCAGTTGATCACCATTGGATTGCTATCCACGCCGTTGTACATACCGGCGCCTACCCCCCCTGTTTGATTCCCGATGAAAGGGCAGTTCACTACTGTTGGATTACAGTAGTTTGTATTAAACATGCCACCCCCTGACCTGAAGTTTCGTATAAAGACACAGTTAATAACCAGGGGACTGCTGTACACGGCGTTCCCCATGCCACCGCCATATAATGCGGAATAATTGCCTTCAAACTTACACCTGATGACTGTTGGGCTGCTGTAGTAGTAATTGTGAATGCCTCCTCCAAAGCCAATTGGATAAGTTCCGTTATTCGTAAACGTGCAGTTAGTAATTATCGGATGACTTTGGCTATTATATATCCCGCCACCGCTGCCACTGGCCATGTTGCGAACGAAGTTGCAATTCGTAATCGTCGGATCACTCGAATCACAGTAAACGCCTCCCCCACTGCCATCGGCATACCCCCTCGTAATAGTAAATCCCCTTATTACGGAACTTGGCCCCTCGTTGCTATGGAAGTGGAATCCACGGTGGAGATTGGTTATTGTAGCATTACAGTCGATAATGCAATTGTCAGGGCCATTCTCGGAACGTACTGTGATGGCTTTGCCATGAAAATCGATGTCGCGGTTGCCGGGGCCTGTATATGTGCCCGGATTGACTACGATGATATCGCCATGGCCCGAATCGTCTATAGCCGCCTGAATGTTATTGAAACCCGCCGGCCCATCATCATCGACAGAGATAGTTCGCCCGCCAGCTATGGATACCATCCCTAACAAAAACACTGCTATTATCGAGCATCCGCTCAGATTTGTTCTCTTTGTCATTTTTCTGTCCTCCAGCTCCCATATCCCATTATTAAGCCGATTTTCGCCAAAAAAAACGGCCCACAATCGCTCAAAACAGCAAAGAAGATATCTCAGGATTGCTAAAAGCACTATATACCACAATTCCGCAAATTTGTCAATCCTAATAAATGCGGATATTTGAAAAATTTTTTACCTTCTTTTCAAGCAATTCAGCGTCAATCTGTTTTAATCCGCCTCTAAAAAATCTCTGTAACTCCTGTTATCCTGTCCGCCCAAAAACCGTGTTAATCTGTCTACCCCCGTTAGAAACGTGCATTCTCTTTTTCTAATGGGGTTAAATCTGCGTCTAAAAAACTTCGTGTCTTCGTGGTTAATAAATTCCTGTCCATCCTGTTATCCTGTCTGAAAAACTTCGTGTCTTCGTGGTTAAATTTAATAAACTCTGCGTTCTCTGCGCTCTCTGCGGTTAAAAAATCAACCAAAAGCGCACATACCTAACGACAAAATTCCAAAAAAATAAAAAATTTTAACTCCTTATTTTACAACGAGTTAATCCTGTAAATCCTGTCAAAAACAAGCCATTTTCGCATCAAACGCGCACATTCGTGCATATATAGAGGGCCGTCTTTTTTTTAAGCCGGCAAATACGCTTGGAAACTGACAACTGGCAACTGAATTTGAAATCTGATATCTGAAATATGAAATTGTCTCTTCACGAACTACTCACAAGCATCGAGAATCAAACTTTAGCTCACTTTAGGCACTTTAGCTCACTTTTCACTAACTTTTCCTCTACAACTGTAGTGAGCGCACTACAAATCAGCCCTTTTATGCAAAACAAACCCAATTTCCAAAATGCCCAAATGAACGTAAGCCAAGTTTCAACAAAGGATTATGCAAAAAAGGACACTTGGTGGAGTGGGAAAAACAAACCCAATTCAAACCCAATACAAACCCAATCAAACCCAATTAAAGCCAATAAAATGCCAAAACAAACCCAATACAAACCCAATCAAACCCAATCTGAAATCTTAAATCAGAAATCCCAAATCCACTCCCACCCCGCCGGAAACAAGCTTCGCACCCCTCGACGGCAAAGCTGGGGGTGCTTTGATCTTACCGGCTGGGCAACGCCGAAAAACGCCGGGTTAGGCCTCAGTTTAGTTACTTTAAGGTATTACAGCCGAACAACCGATAAAATATGAGAACCCGAAGGGGTATATTTTTGAGCTTAAAGCATTATTTGCTTGATTATTACGTCCAATAAGTAATAAAATGAATACGAAACTTGACTTAATGGAAATTTGGATTTTATACTTTATGTGAGGGGAAACGAGAACAGAGGTGCAAAATGGTTAAAGGTTTACTAATAATTCTGATAGTAGTTGCTGTGAGCCTGGGCTTGGTCTTTGTTGCCGGCTGCGAGAGCGATGCTCAAACCGGCGCCCTTATTGGTACAGTGATCGGTGCCGGAGCTGGTCAGGCGATAGGCGGCGACACGGAAGCAACACTGATTGGGGCCGGAGCAGGTGCCGTCGGCGGCTACATAATCGGCAACGAGCAAGACAAGAAAAAATAGCCGGCCGCTATTGCGGAAACCAGCTAAGGCCGGTATACGGCTTTGAGCAAACAACCGGCCGAAAACTCGTGCCAAAGTAACTGCCTGACGATACAAATTAATCCGCCACGAAAATTGGCGGATAAAGGCCAAGGTTATAAGTTTACTCATAGCCTTTTGTCAACATGGCAAATATCAGCTATCGTGCAAATTTGGCGAATTCGGCCATTGTCCGGCAAATCCGTTTTGCACGCTTTACGCAGTTTCTCTTTGTGGAATTTTCTCCGCTCCAACCGGCTTATTGCAACAACAGCCCCTGATACGCAAGGCTTTATAAGAACCAAACCAGCCAAAAAAAGTCACTATTTATCGAACGGCAGCTTGACTCCTCCTTTTTCGGTTTTGGTAATACTGGGTTTTTTGCCGACTTTGTAGTCCTTCTTGACTTCTCTGGCGCGACAGATAAGGCCTTTTGAAATCCTGGACAAATCACCGCGAACTACTTTTGCAAATGACATTGTGTGTGCCACACTTTGAACTTCTATGGTGGCTACGTGATTTTCAGCCCTTCCGAGTAACTCTTTAGTATCAGCATCAAAGACTTCCTCGCCCCTGGTGAAGACGTCGAACAGCATGCCTTTTGTCATTCTATTGCCGCCCTGATTCAGGACTATCCGGCCGTCCTGCTGTACCGCGGCGATTGTGACAGGATGCACACGGTCAATAATTGCTTCGGTCACGTCCTTGACTACGAGCCAGATGAAAGCATCTCGTACCTGCGCCGGGTCCCATTCGGCGGGGTTCTGCTCGTCGGCAAGGTCTCTGACCTGTTGGTCTTCCAGATACTTTTGGGCGACGGACGCAAAAACTATCTGCTTTGTGGAGCTGTCGACCAGGCGATAATTGAAGGCAAATCTGGCCTTAAATTTGCGGGCGGTGTAATGAGCAACCTCCAGGTACCTCTCAATCTTTTCGATTTTTGCCTCGGATATTGTACCTACGAGCAGGTAATCAGCGCCAAGAGTTCCGGCGAGCTTTGCCTGTTCTCCAAGAGGGGCATCGAAGGAAAGGAGCATTTTCTCTTCCTTAACAAAGTCACCGATGCTTTCCCTGTCGAGGACGGCGAATTTGTTGGTCTGGGTCAGTGCCACCGCCAGGCGCTGGGCAAAAAGTGCCGCCAGCTCATCAGCGCCGACCGCGAGACCCAGGAAGGGGTAGCTGTTTTTGAGAGTTTTGACCGGCATTAGGGCCATTTTGACTCTTTTAGTAAGGCCGCGGGCGGCATAGTCGTAGACGGAGACTCTAACTTTGACCTGGTGAGTGTTTTCGTCGATTTGCTTTTCTTCGAGAACATCATAGGTTTTTACGAGTCCGCCGATTTCGGTTGTATAGGCAGTGCCTTTTGTTGCGACATC
>DUZJ01000121.1 GCA_013349615.1 Planctomycetota bacterium
GGCAGCCGTCTCTGGGCTATATCGAGGTTGGCCATAATCTTAATGCGTGAAACAATCGCAGGGTGCATCTTCAAGGACGACTGAGTTGTTTCAAAAAGCACGCCATCTATACGGCACCTTATTTTCGTAAACTTATCTTTCGGCTCAATGTGGATGTCACTGGCTCCTTCTCTTATTGCATTGCTGATGAGATAATTTACGAATTTAATAACAGGCGATTGCCCTGCCATTTTTTCGAGGTCTTCAAGGTCGTCCTCCTGTTCCTGAACGACCTCCACGTCCGCCATATCACTGATGATATCGTCAAGGCCGTGAACAAACTTTTCATCCGCGAGCGCATCACAGACTGCCTCAATGTCTTTCTGACTGCACACGATGATTTTGGGCTTCATCTTAGTTTGCCTTTTCACATCCTCAATCGCAAAGACATTTTCAGGCTCACTTGTTGCGAGAACGAGCGTTTCTCCATCTATTTTCACGGGGCAGATGGCACTCTCCTTTATAAAATCAATGTCGAGTTTCTCAAAGGCCTCTTTTTGTATGTTCTCCGGCTTTATATGTTGAAACTCCAGACCACAGAGGCCGGCCTTTGCTATCAGGATATCATCTTTGCTGCACAGTCCTGCTTCCAGCAGCAGTGTTTCGGTATCAGAAGCTGTTTCTACTGTTCTTGCGGACGACTGCTTTCGGAGGCGCTCGTACGTTTCAGGCGTAATCTTTTCCATCTCCAGCAGAACATCAGCAACATCTCGCACATGCGATTCCTCATCCTCTTTTGGGAAATAAAGGTCGCTGAGCCCACTGATATCAGTGTCTCTTAGTTCGTATCGGGTATCTTTCTTCACACTTGATACCATCATTGTGATAACTTCAATACTATTTCGATGCCTTCTGATTCCAGCTTAACGAAAGTATCAGTAATCCGGCAAACTTTAAACCCTCTAATATTATCGCCCTCATAGAGGATATCATCACCTATCATGCAGCAATTTCCCTGTTTTGTCTGACAAATGGTCAAAAGCTCCATAATCCCTGCCTGTCTTCTTAGCATGGATTCTTTGTCGATATCGCCATCTTTTGTATCGGAACTTTCGTGTACGTTGGCCAAAAATATTTGGTGTTCAAACGGATTTTTCGCAAGTTCGTAGACTCTCACCTGCTGTACGTCCGAGAACTCATAAAATTTCTTGACTATCTGGTCCATCCTGTTAAACATTTCTGAGCCGGCGCCGGTAAGGCGGGCGATGGCTATCTCAATCTGCGTCTTTTCGTCGCCGCCTGAGGCCGCTGTCGCCGTTTGGGGCGAGCTCTTCTTTATCATAAACCAAAGACACAATAGACCTATAACAAACAAAACAGCAAGCAGCATCGTGGTCTTGCGAACATTTTTGCCTTGAGCCGCTACGCTAAGATATTGCTGCTCTTGTGTTTTTTCGGCTGTTTGTGCGGGTGGCTTAGGAACTTTGTTTTGCTTCGCCTCGCCGTTTGACGATTTTGGAGGTTCCTGTACCAACGAATCTTCAAATCCTTGTTCTCGCATAAAAGACAACATAGTCAGGCTCCACTAAAACTGGTAATTGGTAACTAGTAACGGGTAATTGGTAACTGGTAACGGGTAATTGGTAACTGGTAATTGCTTACCATTTCAACCCACCAATCAATTAACCCTTTAACGATTTGCTTTTTAATCATTTGGCGCTTTATCCTGTTTTGTTCTGGAAAAATATACTCACTATAAAATCAGCTTTTATTTTTCCCTCGTCCTTTGTTTGCTTAGCCAACTTAAGCTCGCGGATTTTCATTATTCTCGGCAGCTTCTCAAGCTCGAGGAGGAACGAATAAAAGGAATTGAAGTTTCCCTCTAATTCCATTTTTAAGGGTTGTTCTACATATCCGCTGTTGTCCTTTTGGTTCAGCCTCAAAACTCTTTTTGACCTTAGTCCCTGTTTTTGCACAATTACAGTTACGTCGTGAAGGACCTTGTCGATTTCACTTGTGGGCGGCAGCTTGCTTTCAAAAAAAGTGATTGCCCCCTGCAATTGCTCAAGCTGCTTTGTAAGCCCCTCTGTGGCGGCAGATGCCTGCTTAAATTCGGCCAATTTGTCCAATTTGTCCTGAAGCCGCACTTTTGCCTCGGCCAGCTTACTATTGGCTTTCTTAATCATACGCTGGTAACCAACGCAAACTAAACCTAAGAGCAAAACGAAAAACACAGCTTTTCTAAAAGCGCCTGTCATAATCTCACCTCGCATTTGACATTTCGCATTTCTTATCACACTTGACACTTCTTATCATGATTAGTTGCTGCTTTAGTAAATCTTTTTGCGCAAGAGTAACTCATTAGAAATTCCAGGCCGCAGTTTTACCTCCGGCCCTGATTCCCTCAATGTCTTCATTGCCAAGATGAACGTTTTTTCTAAGCATTGCCGTCAGCTTAAATCGCCTGAATGTTGTATCTTCGATTTTGTACTCTTTGGATTCGACCAGGGCTACATTGTCGAGCAGAGTTGAACTACTCAGCCGCTCAATATAGGCTGCCACCTGAAGGTCACTCGGCGCAATGCCTTCGATGTCCATATACGTCTCTAATAATTTCTCTTGTGACACTTTCAGCTGACCTGCCGCCGACTTTTCAGCTTGTGTCTTTCTGTACTTACTTGTCGGGGCGAGGCGTTTTGTTTTCTTAGGCTCTTTCTGAATGACGTTTAGTTGCAAAAGCGACACGCCTGCCGGCAGATTATTTGTCAACGACGCCAGCAAAAAGCTTCTTGGCACGGGCTCAAGCAGCTCTGCCGTAGTAAGAGCGGTCTTTAACATTTCCTTGCGTTTTGTCTGAAGCGCTTCGAATTGTTTTATGGCCTTCTGTGCCTCGGTCGTTTTTATACTTATAACTTTTTCCTTTGTACTAACGGCTCTCTGTCGTATCTTGATAATCATAAACGAACCACCCAAACCCGCCATCACCACCGCGAACAGGACAAGATACATCAAGTTTGTTCTTCGCGACTCGCTGCTATGCACATAATCATCAGGCACAAAGTTTATATTAAGCATTTTTTAAGTCCTCCTGCCGAATAGGCGTAAAACGTAAACCCCGCCCCTCCTAAAGGCTTGATAAGGAGGGGCTGGGTAAAGCTGCCAGAGTTTAAACTCGACAGTTTTTAGCTTTCAGCTGTACGGGCGGTTCGCGAACCGCCCCTACTGCGAAGCACGAGCTCATGACAAGCTAAGCCCGAAGGCAATAGCCCAATTAACCCGGCAATTCCTTCTGTCTACGCCCGACCGAGAGGGTTCAGGAACTTTGACGGCTGCCAAACAATCTCCCATCTGAGCGGGCATTTCCAACTGCTTTGCTATTGTTACGCATATTTCTTTGTCTACAGCTTCGCCCGAAAGGAAAACCAGTCGCTCTATTTGCGCTTTTTTGTACATCGAGGCAAAGTGGCGTTTGCAGGCAGTCAATTCCAATACCAATCTCGCAACCATTTCATCGCCATCGAGCTGTCTTGTTCCCATAGGTATCGAGCGGGCAAGAAGGAGTGTCTCTGCGCGACAAATTACAACGTTCGTACAGTTCTGCTGTATATCAAGGAGGTAGACATAAGCTTCGATATCGGCTTTACGCCTGCCAAAAAACCTGGTATAGCTGTTTGTCATCGCAGCCGGCCAAATGCCCATAGAGTGAATTGCCAGTCCTGCCTTTTCGTATATCGCCAAATGTCTGTCGATAATTTTTCGTTCTGCCGCTATCACCAGAACAGTATCCTCCTGCGTCGGTATGTACTTTATCAGTGCATTATCATATTCAAACGGCAGTTTTTGTTTTATTTTCGAGATAACAGCATCGTCAACAATGTCTTTCGCTTCTTTTGTCTCACTTTTTGTCACTTTCGGCATTTTTATATGGTCGATATACAACTCCGTCGGCGGTATCGCGGCTATCACCTCTCTGCTGCGGAATTGGCCGTTTGTTGCCACCTGCCGTATAGTTTCCATGGCCCATCTTTGCCAATCGGCACTGCCCGGTTTTATGTTGCTCGGGCGATTTTTGCAGGCGCCGGCAATCAAACTTGTACCCTTACCGTTATTGGCAAGCTGTGCCATCGTCAGGGTATCATCACCCATATCCACACCGATAGGGCTACATCCCGCAATGCCCCGCAAAATGGGGACAGCAGAATATGTGCGGTTTTTCAGAAAATGCAGCATAAATTGATCCTCGCTGGCGCTTGATGCGACATGCGCAACACCAAATCCGATATACGCAATACGATAAAGTTCCAACTAAAATATAAGAAACAACATCCAATTCAGCCAAATGAGACCGACAATAATTGGGCCTTATCCAGCGTATTGCTGGATGAGCTCACATCAAACAGACAGCCGGACATTTTAATCCCGATAAAAACCGAGATTTTGGCTGCCAAGGGAGAGCATATTCATCCCGTTAGACATTTTTTGCCGATGTTCACATACTTCTGACGGGATAAAAAAATACCTCCATCGGATAAAATCTTCCCAATATCCACGGGATTTTGCCGGGCTTACACCCGGGCTTTTCATTATGGGCTTTTGGCAGGTTTTCGATTGCGTATTTAGTGGCGGAGGTGAAATTGGGTTTGAATTGGGTTTGTATTGGGTTTGTTTTGGCATTTTATTGGCTTTAATTGGGTTTGATTGGGTTTGATTGGGTTTGTATTGGGTTTGAATTGGCTTTGAATTGGGTTTGTTTTTCCCACGTTCACCAAGTGTCCTTTTTTCATAATCCACTGTTATTATAGAGCTTACGTTCATTTGGGCTTTTTGGAAATTGGGTTTGTTTTGCATAAAAAGAGCGATTTGTAGTGCGCTCACTACAGTTGTAGAGGAGAAATTAGTGAAAACTGAGCTAAAGTGCCTAAAGTGAGCTAAAGTTTGATTCCCGCCTGCGCGGGAATGACAGGTGTGACGGGAGGCTGTCGATTTTGGGGCGTTTGGGCGGTTTGGGAGGTTTTTGGCTTCTGTGGCCATTATACGTTATCCTATGTTTACTATTCAGTATCATTTTTATATGTTTGATATATATTATACAACAGGAAATGTTAGATGTCAAGTAAAAAGTTTTATTAGACGCAGATTTCACAGATTAACGCGGATTTTGTTTTTTTACCACGAAGGACACGAAGGGCACGAAGAGAAATTAGACGCAGATTGCGCAGATTACGCAGAAGAATTGAGCCACAGAACACTCAGAGGCTGGCTTCACGGCCGTGGTGTGGACGGCCTTGTTTATACAAACTCGCAGCCGTACTCCAAGCGAGCTTGTGCGTTCGGTTTGCGGAGTTTGTCTAAGTTGCTGACGTTGTCAGCATTGGTGAAGTTAGAGAA
>DUZJ01000124.1 GCA_013349615.1 Planctomycetota bacterium
ACAAGAGCTTACATTATATTCAAGTCTATACGCATGTCAACCCAAAAATCAACATAAGTACAAGAATTAACAATGAGTTATGATATTTTTTTGACAAAAAACACTTTTGACGCTGGCATCAATTATCGAAATAAATTTCAATTAGATTGTCCGCTTGCTCCCGTTTTTCCGCTTATTTATAAGAGTAGGGCCAGCGAGGCCGAAAAGCCGGTTCTTAAGCAGAAGAACCGCTATGAACAAGGCTGCGCAGAGTTTGCGGCTTGGAAATATTAACAGTTCCCTGCTTTAAATAGGCCTTGCTGCGAAGAAAGGTGGTTACTGCCATTGGCACAAAAGTGGGAATCTACGCTGTTGTTTACGAAAGGAGGTGATGCAAATGAGGTAAATGACAAGGTTTGCCAGGGCTTGTCAGCAATATATCTGGTGGTTGTGTAATAGGTGTATATGTGTTTTTGAAAGTTAACTTTTGTTTTGTAAAGATTCTAATCAAATAGGAGAAAATTTCGATGAAAACAAGAATGAAAAAACTAATTTCAATCAGTACCATTCCTGTGCTTGCGCTGGCGTTGCTGTTGGTTTTAGGCACAGTTTTGGCGGACGGTGCCGAGAAACCGGCCCCAACGTTTACATGTACAACCGAGTATTGGTTCGTTGGCCATCTTGGGATATTCGATGCCGAGGGAAGATTACTTGCATGGGAAGGAACCATTAGCGGAGACATCGAGGGAGTACAAAAATGTTGGATGGGACCGATGGTGAGCACCGGACAGGTAGGCCACTACGTATACAGAGGGGAAATCTGGAATGCTGATGAGACAGAGTTGCTCCTGGTCGGAGACGAGGAAGGTACAACCACAGTCCGTCATGGAAAAAACAGTGTTTTTCGGGCGAACGGCATAGTCACAGAAGCGAGTCCGGAATTCGAGCAGTGGATTGGTCGCCAGATACACGAAGATGGACATTTTACGTGGGCCATTCCTGGCGTACTACCAGACTGCGGCGAGGGCACATTTAGAATAAACTGACGTACAACGACCGGATAAAGAAGATGTATAGATTCTGTCGGCGTCAAGGGAATATGTCAGTATAGCTGTTCAGCGATTCTGTCAGTGCCAGTTCTCTTTCCAGGCCGTTCTCGCCAGACCGACGTTCAGTATATGCAGATGGTCTGTCCGCGCCAGGAAGCAAATGCAAGCAGGGCCAGCAGGTCTTCAATGGTCTGCTGGCCTTCTTAGATTCGGAAAGAACTGTTCCTTCGCATCGAACAGCCGGTTAACACAGCAGCATAAGTTACCCGGGCGGCATCCGGACCTTTATGTATAGTTTCTTTTGATGACTTTGCAAGATTCGCTGAACTATGGCGTCTTGAGGAAACTGGTCTGCCAGCAGACCTCGATGGCAGTGGATTTGTAGATTTCGCCGACTTAAAAGACTTTGCGTATTTGTGGCTCAAATGCTGTCCGGGGGGCTGGCCGTTAAAATAAGACTAACGGATGACAGAGGACAGAGGAAAGATGACAGAGGACGGACGACTGATGATTGACGATAGACAACGGAGAGGTTTTTAATAGATTCCTCGGCTGCGCGATGCTGCGCATCGCTTCGCTCGGAATGACGGTAAAGAATATCGAATCCTTCGACTACTTCGACCCATTCGGCTACGCTCCCTTCGACAGGCTCAGGGCAAGCAGGGCAGAGCTTGAGGCTGACATCCAGGATTGAATCATTCCAAAAAAACAAAAATTTTTTCTGAGATTTTACCGCTTTTGCGTGATTTTGTGGATTATTTTGATTTTTTTGGGCTAAGGCCTTATTTTAATGCAATTATCTAATATAATCCTCAAACCAGAAGTTAATTAAACTTTAGGGTTAGTATCCGTCAAGGTTTTGAGGCCTGAACCAAGCCAATAACAGTCCAGAAACCCGCCTACCGCTTAAAAGCGGCTGATATCGGTTTTTTTGTTGACTTCAAAGCGTTTTTGCGATAATATATAATTTAAACGACCTTAATATTTGATTTTCCACTATTTCTAAGGAGGTTTATTATGCCACCAGGCAAACGCCAGCAAAGTGACGCTATGCTTTATACCCTGATACTCTTTGTTGGGCTTTTCATTGCCGCAACTACCGTTGCGGTAATCTACTACGTCAAGTTCGAAGACCAGCGAACAATAGCGGAAAAGGCGCAAAGCGACCTTTCAGAGATAGCAAGCGCATCGGAACTGCAAAGAATAGGCACGATAATCGGTGCCAAGCAGCCCCGTAAGAGCAGGCTCCGGACAATGGTCGATTATCTTGACGAAGTAGTATATCTTATCCTTGGAGGCCTGCCGGAGGATACCTCCGCGGAAGTCAAGGTCGCCACGGCCAACAGGAACTTCAAAGAATCATTAACGCTGGTTCAGACGCATATTGGGCCTAACACGATTGACCCCAATACAACGGGACTTACACGAATAATTGAAAAACTGAAAATAATGGTCGATGATACCGCCGCTGAACTGCTCGCCACCCAGGAACAGTTTGATGACCTGCAGCTCCGGTTTGATGATGCGATGGCAGAGACCAAGCGAAAAGAAGATGTGTGGTTGGCCGAGAAGGAAGAATATCGCCTGCAAGTTAACGATGTTAAGCAGGATTATAATGACCTTGAAGTCCTGCTGGAAAAGACCTCTGAGGAACGTGTTCAGGCCCTTATGTCCCAGTTGAGGGAAGAAAAGGCTAATTATGAACAGGAACACCAGGAGAAGCTGAAAATTCAGGCACAATTGAAGATGACCCAGGACAGGATGAACCTTTGTCAGGACGAGCTCCACAAGATTGTTCCGCTGCCTGACGGCGAGGTGACGGCCCATAGGAGCGACGGCAAAATTATACTGATTGATGACCAGGCCAAAGTTGTACATCTGAATATTGGAAGGGTCGACCGTGTTTATCCAGGCTTAACCTTTGCGGTTTACGATAAGAATATGCCTATACCACGGGACGGCAAAGGAAAAGCCGAAATCGAAGTGTTCAGTGTTGAAAAAAACATATCGGCTGCACGAATTACAAAGTCGGAAATAAAAAGGCCCATCATAGAGGATGATATTATCGCAAATCTGATTTGGGACAGTGACAAAACAAACGTATTTGCGATAGAAGGGGAATTCGATATTGATGGAGACGGAAATATTGATAACGATGCCGTCGGTAAAATAAAGGGACTTGTCGAAAAATGGGGCGGCAGAGTGGCTGATAACATCTCCATCAAGACCGACTTCCTGGTTCTTGGCAATCCGCTGAGCGTTATCAGAAGGCCGACTCTTAGCGAATTAGAAATGGACCCAATGGCGATGGAAAGATACGATGCTTCACGGCAAAACCGCGTTCGGTACGAGGAGATTCAAAGCCAGGCACAGGCCTTGTCGATACCTGTATTCAACTACGAACGATTCCTGTTTTTCATCGGCTACAAAACACAGTCAGGCAGGGCCGGAGCGTTTTAGCCGGTGGTCGGTACAGATTAAAGAATCGAGTATCGGGTGTCGAGTATCATATCACTAACTACGAATCCGGTTCAACACCAATCGAGGCAATAAAAATCTCGCCTGCGTACCGGTGCGCGGTGCTTTCAGTTGTAAAACCTTTTTTCACGGCAGCGAAAGTAACGGTATAGTCTGCTCTGATAGCTGCACCAAGCGGCTGGCCTGTATCGCAATCCAGTCCGGACGGGATATCCACGGCCAAGATAGGACAATTCTCGGCATTTATGCCCTCTACCAATTGTATGTATTCATCACTGAGCTGCCCGTTCAAACCGGTTCCGAAAAGAGCGTCAACGAGCATATCAGCACCAGCGGCAAAGGCTTTAACGCGGCCGGCAATATCGCCACCGTTTATGTTTAAGAGCTCTGCCGGTTGGCCCACCTGCTCCAAGATGTCGAGGTTTATTTTTGCATCGCCTTTGATTTTGTTGCGGTCGCCGCATATAACCACGCCAACACTAAAGCCGCTGTTTAACAGGTGCCTGGCAATTACGTATCCGTCGCCGCCGTTATTTCCCGTACCACAGAATATACAAACCTTCGGCTCGCGGACGCCGGCAAGCTTCTCTTTAATCAATTCGGCACAGCTTCGACCGGCATTTTCCATCAAGACCACGCCGGACACTCCAAGCGTATTTATCGCCCAGGAGTCAAACGCCCGAACCTCATCCCTTGTCATCACAACACACTTTTTATCCTGCGAATACTTTTCCATAATGACCTATTGTACATTCTAAACTTATCCCTTCAACTGTGCTCCCCGCACGAGAAAAACTACGGGGCAAGCAGCGTAAACTCTGTCGAAGGATCAAAAATCTCGGCCCCGGAGTCGCTACAATCTGTTCAACCTGGAGGATGGAAAAGCGCCTGATCCAGGATGGTGGCAAACGCCTCCTCCCTCGACAGATCACTGAAGACTTCCCACCACCTGCCCGTGTGGCGCATGTACGCAAGATTGAACCGGCCGTTCGCCATGTATGCAAGTCGCGTAAAGCTGTCTTCAAAAAACGGCGATATTGCACTGGGACCTGGACAGGCGAACTTGGCGCGGAAGTACAGGCAATTCTTATGCCACTTCGTATAGATATCGACGATGTAGTTGAACCTCGGCTTCTTGGGCGGCGGCTTGATGTACCGTGGCTTAAACAAGGTCTCGATGATTTCGTTGGCTTTAGCCGTGACCTGCTCCTTTACCGCATCCGGCACGCGCGAAGCAGGGCGTGGGCTGTAAACCCATTGTCGTGCTATCCTTGCCATATTCAAATTCTCCAGTTATCACGTCCAGTTACCGTTTTCTGTGCACGGTCCACAGCTATTAATAGGTGGCTGTCCCTAGTTTTTCCTAAGACGTCAATTTTGTTGCGGTTGGGGTAAATAGCTCGTCGGATATGGAACCAAGCTTTGTCAGTGGGATGAGCAATCTCAATATCCCTAATCTCGCCCAGCAAACGGACGACCTTTGGCCAGAAGTCCTCAATCAACTTTCGAATAAAAGAACATTCCATGGAATTAGCTTCCAGAACCAACTCGTCCCATAAGTAATTGCTCATAGCCAATCCTCTTTGATTTTGGTGGGCTGAAGCCCACCCTGATATGGAACGACCTTTGTCAAATGTTATTTTTCTATTTTTGTTTCATTGTTTTTTCTGACGCTTAATAGCGTGGGCTGCTTCGACAATGAATCAGTCTGATATTCGTGGATTATC
>DUZJ01000151.1 GCA_013349615.1 Planctomycetota bacterium
AATTGCTTTGGAGAGGTGTCGGAGTGGCTTATCGAGCAGCCTTGGAAAGGCTGTGTAGGGCTTGTCCCTACCGCGGGTTCGAATCCCGCCCTCTCCGTTGGATTATCGAGTGCACAGATGACTGTTCTACAAACGGTCTGCAACTGTCATAGGTGCCCACGCAGCCGCTCGAATCTCGGCAGCAGAGGTGAGTTACTGAGGGAGACTTTGCCATTGTCGCGACGGTGCTACTTCGCTTCGACCTTTAGTCCCTCAAGGGCGGTGCCGTCGGGCCTGCGGACGCGACAGCAGAAAGCCCAGCCGCCCTCGTTATCGACCACCTTGAGCATCAGTTCGTTCCATCCGTTCCGGAGCTTGACGTCCACAAGGTCCTGTCGGGGACTCATCCCACGGTTCGCATAGTTTGCATGGACGAGTTTGCCGTTGAGCCAGACCTTGATGGAATCGTCGCTGCCCAGTTCCAGCCGTGCATCCTGCTCTGCCGGTGCCCAGATTTGCGTTCGCATATACGCACCGCAGTGGTCCCTTGAACCGAACGTTGCTTCGAGGTTGATGTCCCATGAGCCAACACCCTGCGTAAGTCGCTTCCATTTAACGTTCTTGGCGTCAGGCTTCTCCGGTGGAAACGCCATATCGAAAATCGCACGGCCTTCCTTGCCTTTCTCGATGTAAGGTCCCGCCGCGAGCCATACAAGGATGTAGCCTTCATGCTGCTCCATCTCGTTGATGACGTCCTGTGCTTTCCGGCGAATCCGTGAGTCCTTAACGACGGCGACAATGTTCTTGAGTGCCGTCTTGGCCCGTGTCGGCTCGTTCTGCCGCAGCCGGTCGGCTATCTGGATGGCTGCCTGGGCCGCCTCGGTCTGGAGCTGCTTGTCCTTGAGGTACCGCTCGACGAGCGTCAGCGCCTGCGATGAGTTAGCGCTTCCAAGGCCGCCGAGGACGAGCTTCTTGTCGTCGGGGCGTTCGGCCAGCTCCATTGCCCGGATGTACATTGCAGTTGGGTCTTGTGACATTCCAGCCATACGGACATAGCCACGCAAGGCGAGCACCTTGTGCGTTCGGTTAGTTGAGGTCTGCGCCAAGGTTAGAAGCTCGCTTGCAGGGGCGGCGTCGGGCCAGTTGGAGAGGGTGCGTACGGCTGCGTCTTTGACCTCAGCGCTGACGTCTTTGAGGGCAGCGCGAACAGCTTCAAGCGCCTTGGTGGTAGCGGGCTTGCCCAGAAGCCGAACGAGCATCGGTTTGGCATTCGTAGGCGCCGAGGCCAGAGCTGTTAGCACAGGGGCGGCCTGGAGGTCCTTGTTTCTGACTCGCCTGAATACCGCTGCTATGGCCTGCTCGAAAGCAGGGAGGTCTTTCACATCCTTCGGCTTCATCGCGAGTTCAACAAGGATGTCGAGTTCGGATACGTCCACGAGCACGCCCAGCGAGCGGATTGCCTCACGACGAACCGTTTCATTGTCGTTCCCGGCCGCCTTCAGCAATTCACCTGCGGTTTGCATGACTCCACGGTCCGCCACGGCACGAATAATCTCGGCCCGTACTTTGGCATCTCCGGAGTTAATGGACCGGATGAGCGCCGCCTTAACGCCGTCCGCCTGAAGGTGCAAGAGGCTCGCGCGGGCCACCTGCTTTTCCTGACCGTCGGCCGTGGCGGCAGTTTCTGCCAGCACGGACACAGCCGATGCGTCACCCACGCTGCCGAGCGCTTCGAGGGCGGCTGCACGTACTGCTTCGTGCTGACTCTTTGTTGCAGCCGTGACGGCCTGCGCCGCTGCACTATCTCCGCGTTCGCCCAGAGCGCCCAGCACGAGTACCTGGGCATCAGGTTGCAGGGATGGCAGCAGGGCAACAAAAGCGCCCGTCGCTTCCTTTCCCTTTACGCACGTCTGCAGCTCAATGGCGCTGCGACGGAGGTCGGAATCATCACCTTTGATCGCCTCAATAAGCAGAGGCGCAGCCTGGGCGCCTTGTGATATCGCCAATCCTCGCAGACCTGCTACGCGAAAATGCCCGGGATAATTGCCGGAGTAGAAGCCCTCGTAGATTGCCGCCGACCGCTTTTTATCACCGTTTGCGAGAAAAACTTCTGCGCTTATGAGTAGAGCGGCGTCTATTTTAATCTGAATATCTTTGTCAGCCCGGCGACGTGCTTTCCGCAATGCCCTTACCGAACTATTGCAGGGGAAGTGCCCGGTGGCTTTGATGGCCGCGATCGCCACATCCTTATTAGAATTGCCGAGGAGTCCCATGAAATCCCTCAACGCCCTGCCGTAGTTGACCTCAACCAGAGTATTAATAATGCCGGCCTTTATCTTGCCGGATGTCTTTTTGAGTGCTCTGTGCAGAGCTGCGCCCACCTCAGGAGCATCAATTCTGCCAAGGGCATACCGCGCCATGTGCGAGAGCTTCGGGTCGGTCAGGAGCTTTTCCAGTTGAGGAACGCAGCGGGCGGTGCCGATAGTGCGGAGCTGTCTGCAAAGAAAACTCTTTGCATCGTTTGTTGAGGCCGAGCCGAGGGTCCGAATAATCCGCTGCTCAACCGCATCTCGCAACTTCGTATCC
Organism: Planctomycetota bacterium; assembly: GCA_013349615.1. GTDB lineage: Bacteria > Planctomycetota > Phycisphaerae > Sedimentisphaerales > Anaerobacaceae > CS2-K091. Next base: position 2,566 of record DUZJ01000151.1, read on the forward strand.
ATAGCTGATTCAACAACTATCTGCTCTACCCGGACAAGGGGGCCGGAGTCTTTGCCGTACTCGAATTTTGCCACGTCCTTCAGGGCCTGGTCGAGTTGTTCTATAATTTCCGATTCCGCCGCCACAACAGGCGTGATAAAAGATAGCATAATTATAAAAAGGTCAATGTTTAACCGACGATTCATCGTATTTTCCTTTCTTTTTTTATAAGAGGCTCCAGGGTTCGCGTTTCGGCCGGTCGAGCCAGCGGCCGGCTTCCGGGTCGCCGATAATCTCTTCTTTCACCGGGTCCCATTTCAACGGCCGCTTGAGCCAGTAGGCGATGTTGCCTAAGTGAGCGTGCGTGGCCGTGCGATGAGCAATTTCAATGTCGCGGAACGGCCGTTCGCGCGTTTGGACGCAGTGGACGAAGTCGCCGAAGATTCCACCCCTGCCCTTGTAATTCGGTATATAAATATTGGGCGGCGTTTCCCTCTTCGGGCCTTTCTCCCTGCGAGGGATTTCACCTTCCGTTCCCTTGAACGACAGTATTCCGCCCCAGCCTCCGCCGTGGTATATCCGGACACCGTTTGCGAACCGGTAGGTCAATCGCGGGTGGTCCTTGCCATCGGGCGGAATAATCTCGACCGGGCCCGTTTCGTGCAGTCCCAAAGTGAACAACGCACCGCCGAATCCGTGGCAGCCCCAGTCGGTCATTCCGCCGCCGGAGTAATCACGATATGCTCTGAACCCGCCGCGAATCAGTGTCGGGTGGAAGGGTCGCCAGGGTGCAGGTCCGAGCCAAAGGTCCCAGTTGACTTCGGGTGGTGTCGGCACAGGGGCAAGAAGGCACAGTCCCGATGGGCCTCCAACGTTCACCCACGCCTCACGGGCCTCGCCGATGGCTCCGCCTCGCACCATCCGATGAAACCAGTTGTAGTCACCCCATACGCGCTGACTGCCGCCTGAGAAGACGCGGCCGTAACGGCGTGCCGTCTCGACCATCGCCCGGCCCTCGCGGACCGTCAGCGTCTCGGGCTTCTCGCAGAATACATCCTTGCCGTGCGTCATCGCTTCGATGGCGATGATGGCGTGCCAGTGGTCGGGCGTCCCAATCAACACGGCGTCGATATCGTCACGGGCAATGATATCGCGGAAGTCACTGTAGGTCTTGCAGTCGGTGTTGCCGTAGTGTTTATCGACCCTGTCCTTTGCCATGTTGCAGTGCGATGAGACAACGTCACAAACTGCCACGACCCGGAGTTCCGAGAACCCAAGAGCGCCGCCAAGGTCGCCCCTGCCTCGCCCACCCATGCCAATGCCGGCCAGCGTGAACCGGTCGTTTGCGCCAAAGGCCCTGGAATTGATAAACAATGGAGCAGCCATAGCGGCGGCAACTCCTTTTCGCAGAAAATTACGTCGTGTCATATTGCGGTGTTTTGTCATGACCTGCTCTCCTGTGTTAAGAAACCTGTGTGGCCGTTATACAGTTTGAGAAACACACGAACATTGCATGTTGCAAAGAGCGTCTCAAGCTGCTTTACGGCCAGCGTGATTGGTTAGCATTTGCTCCGGGAGTGTACCACAGGAGGCGATGATATGCAAGCATCAAATCATTTTGTGCCTGCCGCTCAGTAACACTGCCTGCAGCGGCAACCGCCGGCAGTAGCCTTATTCGCTGAGCGGGAAAATCTCGGTAAGCACACGTACAAGCGATTGAATCGCCTGGTTTACCTGTGTAGATTGCGACTCTCCCAGTTGTGTTTGTGCAGGTTGAATCCCGACAAAGTACACATCAGCGTCAATATCTTTACAGACCATATCAACAAATAAACGGGGCGAGAGCGTATGCGTTGAAAAAGCAGTTGATTTCAACTGCTCAGGTCTGAATATATTGATTGTTCCCGGCCGAGCTCCAAAGTCAACAGCGTCAATAATAAGCAAGTTCCGCGGAGATTTCTTTATGATGGTCTGGATATAATTTTCAGGAACGGTGCCGGCATCTATTAGCTCGGCACGGACCTTCCCACCAAGCTGCTGACAAACAATCGGCCCTGCTGCATCGTCGCCCTTAAGCGTATTGCCGACACCAACGATGACCGTTGCTGAACCGCGTAGTTTGTTTAGCTCTTCGAAAAGTTGCTGGTCAGTGCCCATGCCATTTTACAGCCGGATATTCAGCTCGCACTTACACTTGGGACACAGGATTCGCATAAAATCGCTCGGCCGGAAGTCTTTATCAGGTTGCTGCTGAACATCCCGTGGTTTTGTGAGCAGTTCGCCGCTCTTGGCAAGCAAAAGGGAAGGATTGGTATAGGCCAACGGGCCAAGTTTTTCGTAAAGCCAGATGAGATGTTTCCTGGTCCCTATTATTGCACCACACTTTTCGCATAGTTGTAGCTCGAATTCGTGGGTTTCGGTCATGGCCTCACGATCCAAGCCAGCCAAATCCCACTCGTTGGACAGCTTTAT
>DUZJ01000146.1 GCA_013349615.1 Planctomycetota bacterium
AAAGGTTAATTGTAGTTTGTATGCTGGTTGGGATTGTTGTGATGGCGGTTGATGCCTTAGCAGCGGCGCCCCAGAGTGCCCGAAATCCTGAGCCTGGCTTCGTAAGCATTTTTAACGGCAAGGACCTGACCGGCTGGGATGGTGACCCGCGGCTGTGGTCGGTAAAAGACGGCGTAATCCGCGGGCAGACCACAAAGGAAAATCCCGCCCGCGGCAATACGTTCTGCATCTGGCGGGACGGAAAAGTCAAGAACTTCATCCTCAAAATCAAATTCCGCATCCAGAACGGCAACTCAGGCGTTCAGTACCGCAGCAAAGAAGTCAACAAATGGGTCATCTCCGGCTATCAGGCAGAAGTACAAAACGCACCCGGCAAAGTGGGCTTTCTCTATCACGAGCGAGGCCGGGGCTGGCTGGTTAACGTCGGCGATATGATGGTCATCGACGAGCAGGGCAACAAGAAAATCGTTGGCAAGGTCTCCGACGTCGAGGCACTGAAAAAGGCCGTCTACTACAAGGACAAGGACTGGAACGAATACACCATCATTGCACGGGGCAACCACATCCTGCATTACCTCAACGGATACCCTACGATAGAGCTTATTGACAACGACCGCGTGACCAACCCTGACGACCCGAGGGACAGCAAAGGCGCCGCACTGGAAGGACTGCTTGCGCTGCAAATCCACGCGGGCCCGCCGATGGTCGTCGAATTCAAGGACATTTACATAAAACATCTGCCGGAAAATTACGGCAAGGCCGTCCGACTCTTCAACGGCACAGACCTTACCGGCTGGACCTTCTCCAGTGACGTTCTCAAGAACACTTTCTCCGTCAAAGACGGAGCGATGACTGTGACGGGCAGGCCCGCCGGCTATATCCGCACGAAGAAAGACTATACAAACTACGTCGTTCGCCTGCAGATGCGGCACATAAAACCGGGCAACAGCGGCCTGTTGGTGCGAATGACCGGCCCCGACAAGGTCTGGCCCAAGTCAATCGAGGCCCAGGGTATGTCCGGCAGCATGGGCGATATCTTTAACATCGGCAGCTTCCCGATGAAAACCGACCCCGCTCGCACCAGAGGCCGTCACACCCCGAAGATGCATCCGTCGAACGAAAAGCCGCTCGGCCAGTGGAACGATTACGAGGTCTATATGAACGGCGGCGACCTTAGAATTTACGTCAATCGCCTCCTCCAGAACAGCGCCACCGAATGCGAGGAGACGCCGGGCAATATATGTCTGCAGTCGGAAGGCTCGCCAAAGGAATTCCGTAATGTTGTCCTGATTCCGATCAAGCAGGGTATCCGGCTCGTTCAATGAAGCCGTCGGGACCGGTGGAAGTAAGCTAAAGTGACTAAAGTGAGCTAAAGTAAACTAAAGTGAGCTAAAGTAAACTAAAGTGTCGAGAGGATAGAACCGGTCAATTTGCTTTATGTTAGTGAAATTACTAAGAAGCAAGTTGACCGGCTTTCGATGCCGGATCAGACGCAGGTGAGTTTAGTGGTAAATTCAAGTTAGCATTAATTGCAGAAAGGATGGATATTATGCCAAGAGGTGACGGTACAGGGCCTGGTGGCCAAGGTCCCGGCACAGGCCGGGGTATGGGTCGAGGTCAAGTCCAGGGTAGAGGCAGAATGGGTGGACCATTTGCAGCAGGACCGGGCGGAAGTTGTGTATGCCCGAACTGCGGAGCAACGGTTGCTCATGCTGCCGGGCAGCCTTGTAATGCAAAAAATTGCCCTAAGTGTGGTACGAAAATGACAAGAGGCTAATTTTATTTCGAAAGGAGATTTATTATGCCAGGTGGAGATGGAACAGGTCCTGGAGGTATGGGACCAATGACAGGTAGAGCTGCGGGTTTTTGCGCAGGTTATCCGGTGCCCGGTTTTGCCAATCCTGTTGGTGGCCGTGGCTACGGGGGCTGGGGCCGAGGTTTCCGAGGTGGCGGTTTTGGCCGAGGTCGAGGTTTTGGTTGGGCCGGAGCTGGATACGGCATGCCTGCCTGGGGAGGCGGCGTGAGCCCTTATGCTTATGGCGGAGGTGCCGTGAACCCATACGCTTATGGCGGTGCGCCGTTTGCTCCAACAATTACACCTCAGCAGGAACTGGACGGTCTGAAAGGTCAGGCGGAATATCTTGAAGATAGCCTTGACGGAATCAAAAAGCGCATAGAAGAACTCGAAAGTCAGAACAGAAAAGCAGCAAAGACTAAGAAATAGACAGCTAAAGATTCATTTTCTTAGATGCTTCTGGGTTTCAAAAGGGATGGTGTTTTTGTATAGTACTAAACACCATCCCAAGCCTTTTCTGTAGATTCAAGTCTTCTGTGCTCGATTGTATATGGCAATTAAGAGATAGATTTCATACGATGTTTAAGAACACTGTGTTTCGGGTAAAGCTCTAACAAATTTACAAGGAGATACGAAGATGCCAATATTTGAATACAAGTGTAATAAATGTGGGCACAAAACGGAATTTCTGGAAAAAAGCAGCGGCAAAAGCAAGCACGTCTGCGAAAAATGTGGAAGTTCAGATATGCAGAAATTGTTTTCAGGATTCTCTGTTGGGGAAAGTGGCCAGGGAAGCGATTCCTGCCCGACCGGTACGTGCCCTCTATCTTAGAAAGGATGTCTTATGAAAATCGCAGTAACATCAACAGGGCCTACTCTTGACGACAATGTGGAGGCTCGATTTGGTCGGTGCCCCTATTTTTTGATTATTGACACTGACACAATGCAATTAGAGGTGATAGAAAATCCCAATATTGCTATTGGCGGCGGCGCAGGGATTCAATCCGCTCAGTTAATGTCTGGAAAAGGCGTAACAACTGTATTGACCGGCAACTGCGGCCCTAACGCATTTAACGTATTTGGCCAGGCGGGTATACAGGTTATCGTTGGTGTCAACGGACCTGTCCGCAATGCCGTTGAGCAATTCAAGACCGGGATTTTAACTTCTACTTCAGGGCCAAATGTAGCCAGTCACTTTGGATTGAACACAGCACCGGCAGCCCCAACGCCAACAGGGCAACCGATGACTGGTCCACTCGGTCAAGGTGGCGGAATGGGCTCAGGTATGGGCGGTGGAGGTGGTATGGGCCGCGGCATGGGTCGAGGCGGTGGAATGGGACGCGGTATGGGCAGAGGAATGGGTCGAGGCGGCGGAATGGGTCGCGGTATGGGTGCGGGAGCAGCGATGGGTATACCGATTGGTGTCCCTCCGGTTAGTCCGCCGGCAGATTTGCCACAAGATGCAGGAGGACAGTTCCCTGAACAGGAACTGGCCGCTTTGAAGCAGCAGGCACAGCAGTTGGAACAACAAAAACAGCAGATAAACAGAAGGATAAGCGAGCTGGAAAAAGCTCAAAACCTGGTTGCTGTCGTTCTTGCCGAAAAGTGTACAGGCTGCGGTATCTGTGCCGATGTGTGCCCCGCAGGCGCCATTGAGGTTAATGAACAGGCTATTGTCAATGCGGAGGCCTGCACCGGTTGCGCCGCCTGTGTTTCGGAATGTCCCAATGAGGCAATCATACTTGCGCAGAAAAAAGTTGGTAAATAAATTCCATTAGAGCCTGATGAGAAAGCAAAAGATTTGAAGGCAAAAGTAGTATTCGTTGATGATGAAAACAAACCAAAGGAGTAACTAAGTGGAAAAGACTATGTCCCCACGTTGCGGGCGATGCGAGACTAAAGAGTGCCGCGATGGCAAGGATTGTTTTTCGCAGGCTGGCAATCATAAACAATTGTATCAAGACAGCCAAATAGCTGAACTGCACAGGGCCGCTTCAACAATTGAGGGACGGTATTATGGTAAAAAAACGCGATTGGGCGAGATAATTCTGTTTGCAAAGGAATTGGGATATTTAAAGATAGGTCTGGCCTTTTGTATTGGTTTAAGCGAAGAAGCAAAGGTTATCGATGAAATTCTCTCAAGGCATTTTGAAGTAGTGTCCGTGTGCTGCAAGGTTTGCGGAATTGACAAGAAGGATTTTGACCTGCATCAGATTTCGCCGGAGAACTATGAAGTCATGTGCAATCCGGCTGGCCAGGCCCAGTTGCTAAATAATGCAAAAACGCAGTTCAATGTCTTATGTGGGCTTTGTGTTGGCCACGATGCGATTTTTGCAAAGGTCTCAGAAGCTCCCGTAACAACGCTCATTGCAAAGGACAGGGTATTGGCTCACAACCCTGCGGCAGCTATTTACTGCCAGTATATTCGAAAACGCTTTAATGAAAGCATATAGCGGAGATGTATGATGGACCAGACATTTAACGCAGCAGAAATTACCGTTGGTTTCCATCCGGATGGTTACAGAATAGATAAGACTGCTTCGCCGATGAATCGATACACAAAGTGGCAAATCTTACAGGGGAATCAATGGTGTAATCCGAAGCCGGTCTGTTTTGATTCTTTGCCTCAACATGGCTGGTTTGCAAAAGATAGGTTCGATTGGAACAAATCAAATATTACTGAGGACTATGCTTGATATGAAAATTGCTATTGCAAGTGGAAAAGGTGGAACAGGCAAAACAACTATTGCAACAAATCTTGCCTGTTCAATTGCTCGAATGGATGAAACTGTGCAGTATCTTGACTGTGATGTCGAAGAGCCGAACGGCCATATATTTTTGAAGCCGGATATAGAAGAAACTCAGAATGTTACGATTGGCGTGCCTGAAGTTGACACCGAATTATGCAACGGATGCGGCAAATGCGGACAGCTTTGCCAATACAGTGCCATAATTTGTTTGAAAGATACCGTAATGACTTTTGAACAGTTATGTCATTCCTGCGGTGGATGTATGGCTGTCTGTCCGCAAGCCGCCATTAAGGAAAAACAACGCAAGATAGGAATAGCTGAATTTGGCAGAGCGGACGGAGTCTATTATGGCGCAGGCAAACTCGATATTGGTACCATCCAAAGCCCTGCCTTGATAAAA
>DUZJ01000134.1 GCA_013349615.1 Planctomycetota bacterium
AGCATCGAGAATCAAACTTTAGCTCACTTTAGGCACTTTAGCTCACTTTTCACTAATTTCCCCTCTACAACTGTAGTGAGCGCACTACAAATCGCTCATTTTATGCAAAACAAACCCAATTTTCAAAAAGACCAAATGAACGTAAATATGGTATTAACAGTGGATTATGAAAAAAAGACACTTGGTGAACGCGGGAAAAACAAACCCAATTCAAACCCAATACAAACCCAATCAAACCCAATTAAAGCCAATAAAATGCCAAAACAAACCCAATACAAACCCAAACAAACCCAATCTGTAGTGAGCTTGTCGAACCTATTTCACCTCCGGTCAAAAGCCGTAAGTCGCTCGATTAATCGACTCAGCCCAGGTATTCGCCTTGCGACTTTGTTAAAGAAATATTGTACTTTTTCGTTGAAATTCAGGTTACAATGTTATATAAAATCAGGTAAATTTGTGATTGTCATTGGCCGTTTGCTTAGACTCGTGCCGATAAAACAATTAGCTGACTGTTATTTTTGCAAAATTAAGCTGGCTTGACCATGGCACGTAATCGTAAAAAAGTGTCTCTGTACGAGGTGATTAGCAAGAGTTCGCCTAAGTCAGGCTACGGCAAGACGTTAAAGGAACGGCCCCCGGAAGAGTCCGACAGTGAGGAGCCAACGACGGCCCAAACCGCTATCCCGGACACAGGTAGGACGGCATACTGGCCAAAAAAGCCAAAAATTATTCAGTTGAACGCGGGCAGGATAGAGATATCGCTGCCATACCAGCTTGCGATTGCCCTGCTTTTGGGTCTTGTACTGCTGGTTTTGATTGGTGTCTGGCTTGGTCAGACCGGGTATCTCAGCAAGCAAAGGATAACCGGCTCAGTAGCAAAGATATTAAAGCCGAATGCAGAGACCGACATAGGGAACAGAGTTGATGTGGATGGAAAAATATCGCCCGGCGGCGTACGGGAAACCACAACAGGTGAGTCGAAAGGCAACAATCGAATCGTGATACAAACCTATCATGCCAGGGCTGACCTGGAGCCGGTACAAACGTATTTTGGCCAGTGCGGTATAGAAACCGAAATAATACCGATAGATAATAAGTGGATCCTGGTTACTAAGGCCAAATATGAAGAAAAACCTGAAAGTCCAGGGACAGATGGATACGTTGCACTACAGAACATAATCGAGTTGGGTGCTAAATATAAAGCGCCGCCGGGTTATGAGCCTTTCGGCGCAAAATCGTTTGGAACTGCGTTCGGTATGAAGTTTGATGATTAGTTTTAGGCAGTGAGGTTGAATGTCTATTGACCGTTCATTAAAAATCAGGGGTGCTCTGAAGAGGCACCGAAACGTTCTGACGCGTGCGGAACGTATCGAGAAGCTTAAAGACGAAGAGCGATGGTCGGAGGAAAGCTCTCTGCTTGGTCTGCCGAAGGTAGCTCACCGTAAGAGTCACGCCGGCCGGAAAGAGAAAGCGGCCCAGGCGAAGGAAGCTGCGACTGAGGCTGCAGCCGGCGCCGAAGCCGAAGCTCCCGAGACCGAAGAAAAACAGGATTAAAGGCTTCGGACAAACATAAAGATACCGCGAGTGAGGAGGCAAGCAGTTGTCCTCGGCGAATAGAATCACTTTGCTCAAGCTGCGCATCCACTTTTATACCGACCATAAACGAGAGACAGTATGATTTTATCAGCCTTCGGCACTTACTAAGCAACGAACAATATTTTTTGAGGAGATTCAGGATGGTAGCTGCGTTTGCAATACTGATAACGGCGCTGTTGAGTTTGCCGGCGGCAGGGCAGTGGGGTGAGGTTTGGCCGATGCCCGCCTGGAAAGAGGCTGCGCCGCGTGAGGTTGGTATGAATGCTGCGCTATTGCAGCAGGCGCGTGAGTATGCGCTGAGCGGCGATGGGTCGGGCTGTATCACCCGGCACGGGCGAGTCGTTATGCGGTGGGGGGACCAGAAGCGGCGATACGACCTGAAGTCAACGACCAAAGCGATTGGTGTTACGGCAGTAGGGCTGGCTCTGAAGGATGGTAAATTCAAAAGCCTGAACGACCCGGCCAAGAATTATCATCCGAGTCTTGGTGTGCCGCCGGAGTCGAACAAAGAGACGTATTGGCTCGATAAGATTACACTTTTTCACCTGGCTACACAGACGGCCGGATTCGACAAGCCCGGAGGATACACCAGGCTGCTGTTTGAGCCGGGCACAAAATGGTCGTACAGCGATGGAGGGCCGAACTGGTTAGCTGAGTGTGTTACACTGACTTACGGGAAAGATGTTAACCGGCTGATGTTTGAGCGCGCCTTTGGTCCGATTGGCATCAAGCCAGCCGATTTGACGTGGCGGGGAAATGCGTATCGTCCGAAAGAGATTAACGGCATCAAACGACGCGAGTTCGGGTCGGGTATCAGCGCCAATGTAAATGCGATGGCGCGGATTGGATACCTGTATCTGCGGCTCGGACGGTGGCGGGACAAGCAAATCATTCCTGCATCGTTTGTCAATATGGCACGGGTGGTGCCTCGGGCTGTTCGCGGGCTGGCCGTGGTCAAGCGGGCAAGCTACTTCAACGCCTCGGAGCACTACGGGCTTCTGTGGTGGAACAATGCGGATGGGACGATGGGTAATGTGCCGCGAGATGCATACTGGTCGTGGGGACTGTATGACAGCTTGATTGTGGTGATACCGAGTCTGGATATCGTGGCGGCGCGGGCGGGCAAATCGCTGAACAAGGCGGGCAACGCCGACTACAAATCCATTGAACCATTTATTGAGCCGATAGCAATGGCGGTGAAGAAAGATTTTCGGAAGGACGGTGGGCCATATCCGAAAAGCAGTGTGATAAAAGGTATCGAGTGGGCACCTCGCGAGAGGATTGTGCGGAAGGCATCGGGCAGCGATAACTGGCCGATTACGTGGGCGGACGACGACAATCTCTACACGGCTTACGGGGATGGGTGGGGATTTGAGCCGAAAACAAAAAAGAAGCTGAGTCTCGGTTTTGCGAAAGTCATTGGTGGGCCTGCTGATTTTCGGGGAGTCAATATCCGGACGAAGAGCGGTGAGCGGGTAGGGGACGGGGCAAAAAGTGCGAAGGCCAGCGGGATGCTTTGCGTCGATGGCGTTTTGTATATGTTGGTTAGAAATGTCGGGAATTCGCAGATTGTGTGGTCGGAGGACCACGGTAAGACGTGGAGGTGGTGCGACTGGAAGTTTACTGTCAGCTTCGGGTGTCCGACGTTTTTGAACTTCGGCAGGAACTATGCCGGTGCGCGAGATGAGTTTGTATATGTCTATTCGCCGGACAGTGATAGCGCATACAAGCCGGCTGACCGGATGGTGATGGCACGAGTACCAAAAAACGAAATAAAGAAACGTGGTGCGTATGAATTTTTCAAGGGGCTCGACGGAGCAGAGCAGCCGATATGGACGAAGGATATCGGCGGTAGGGGGGCGGTGTTTATCAATCCGGGCAAATGCTATCGCTCGGGGATTAGCTACAATGCGGGTCTGAAAAGATATATGTGGTGCCAGACGATTTATGGTGATGATGATATGCGTTTTAAGGGCGGGCTTGGTATATTTGATGGGGCTCAGCCCTGGGGGCCGTGGACGACCGCGTACTACGCGGAAAACTGGGACGTTGGGCCGGGGGAGACGAGCAGTTTTCCCACTAAGTGGACGAGCAAGGATGGCTGGACGTGCTATTTGGTTTTTTCGGGAAAAGATTTTTTTTCGGTGCGCAAAGGAGTGTTCAAGGATTAGAGGAGATGGTGTGTACAGCATACCCAATGGATTACAGGCTCTCCAAATAGTCAGTGGTTTGAGGCATCCCCAAAGCCTTGGGCCCTTCGCCTCCTTCGATAGAAGTCCCCGCACCAAATAAAGGCTATTTTGGGCGGGGCAGGCAGGGCAGGTTCGCTCAGGGCAGGCTTTGAGGCTGCCACCCGTTATATAGAGACAATTTCAAATTTCAAATTTGTTGGGGGGATTGGCACGGTTTGTGTTGCGTCAGGGTCAAGACCCCGCGTGAAACGCGGGGCTAAATATGGATTCCTGCTCCTTCGACTTCGCTCAGGACAAGTTTCGCAGGAATGACAAATGCTGTTTCCGCAACAGGAACTAATTAGCTGCGCACAAATACAAATATCGTGGCGAGGACAGGTTAGAGGGTGTAAGTCCCGCCGATGCTGGCAGCTATCGGCTGGGGCATAAGTCCACCACCTCCACCTCCGCCGTAATGAAGTCAATTGGGACCCAATCGTACAATCGTGGAGACCGTGGTTTTTGTGATAGGGGGGTGTAAGAAACGGACAAAATAGCTTTTCTTACTCCGCAGGGACTGCCTCGGCAGAGGTTTTGAGCAAAAACTGAAGTCTGAGAGCAATAATCACTGGCTTAACCGCCCAAAATATGTTAAAATGAGTAATGAAAGGTCGCTAATTAGTTCCCGTTGCGGAAAGCAGTAAAAACGATAAAAAACTAACCGTCCGATTTAGGACAAGGTCAGTCCATCATCATTTTTGTTGAACTGTCCGCTAATGCTCTTTAAAAAGTTAAA
>DUZJ01000107.1 GCA_013349615.1 Planctomycetota bacterium
ATACCTGCGCCATCGCTTCTACGATAAGAACGCCGGGCATAATAGGCGTACCGGGAAAATGGCCCTGGAAAAATTGCTCATTGAAGCTTACATTCTTTATCCCTTTTATTCGCGTATCACCTTCGATTTCGACTATTTTGTCCACCAGCAAAAACGGATACCTGTGTGGTAGAATCTTGGCAATCTGCCTGATATCCAAAAGTGCGTCCGTCCCGAGCTTTCGCATTCGCTCCTGCCGCTCAGCCGCTTCGTACAATTTTGTTACAAGCCGCTGGTTCAACGAATGACCGCTCTTATAGGCCACAATCCTGCCGCAAAGCCCTCGGCCGACCAACGCAAGGTCGCCGATTAAATCGGCAATCTTATGCCTGACACACTCGTTGGGAAATCTGAAACTGTTCTTAATAGGTCCGTCTGAGTTGACAACCAGAATATCGCGGGGACTAAGATGCATTCCCATTCCGCGGGCTTGAAATTGCTTCGCCTCAGCTTCAAGCAGAAAGGTTCGGGCAGGTGCCAGATTCTTCTCAAAATTCTCCGGGGTAAGCCGGCAGCTAAAAATCTGTCTGCCGATACCGGTGTGACCGGCGTAGTCCAGGTCGTAGGTGATATTTAATCCGTTATCCGCGTAAGGCAGGGCATATATCGACGCGTCACCAGCCGTAATGCTGATAGGTTCGCCGATAACAAACTCTTTACGTGCTGTCGCCTGCTCAACCAGCCCGGTACGTTTTAGAACCTTGAAATACTCAGCACAACTGCAATCCGGGGCCGGCAGCTCCGAGCCGTCAACCTCTACGACCAGATTATCAATCGCTAACGCATTGATGGCAGCCAAACAATGCTCGATAGTTTCTATACTGACACGGCCTTTCTTTATCGTCGTGCGACGACTTCGCTCAGCAAGATTACTGGCAACAGCACTAATCCGTACCGCTTCCGGGACGTCGGTCCGCACGAAAACCACTCCGGAATCCGTAGGAGCAGGGCGAAAAACAACCTTTGCTTCCTTACCCGCAAACATGCCGCGGCCGACAAGTCTGCCTTCACTTTTTATCGTCTTTTGCAGTTTCATTTTTGATTGGTTAAATGGTTAAATAATTACCAATAACCAATTACCAATAACCAGTTACCAAAAAACCGCGGTTAATCTTTTGCCTTTTCGAGTCTTTCTACAGTCTTGCTTAGTTGCTTTAACTGCTTGGCGAGCTTGGGCAAACGCTTCGTCAGGCCCATTATCAGTAATGCCTCTTTTCTATCGATCGCCGGCGAGCCAACCACCTTTTCACCGGCCCCTATATCGTTGATAACACCGGCCTGAGCGCCAACTAATGCACCATCTCCTATTTCTATATTATCAGCAAGGCCGACCTGCCCGGCCAAGACAACACCGTCACCGAGCTTGCAACTGCCGGAAATGCCCACCAGTGCTACTATCAGACAGTTTTTGCCAATGACTACATTATGAGCAATTTGCACGAGGTTATCTATCTTTGTCCCTGCTCCAATTATGGTATTTCCAAACTTTGCCCTGTCAATACAGCAGTTAGCTCCTATCTCGACAAAATCCTCAATCACTACGCCGCCATTGTGCGGAACAAGTTTATGGCTGCCATCGATAAATGAATACCCGAAACCGGCTGAGCCGATGGTAGTGTTTGCCTGAATGGCCACGTTATTGCCTAAATGGCAGTTGTGATAAACCACAACGTTGCAGTCGAGACGACAATTTCCACCAACCTTCGAGTTCTGGCCTATTTTGCATCCGCTGCCAATTACGCTGCCTGGCCCGATTTCAGCCCCATCCTCAATGACTACGCCGGCACCGATAGCAACACCTTCGGCTATCCTGGCGCTGTCGGCAACCTTTGCAGTTGGTTCAATCCCTTCTGCGGCAGGTTTCAACTCAGGCGCAAAAACATTCAAAGCTTCAATTAGGGCCGCATCAACATTTGTAACAATCAATTGGGGCTTAGCCAAACCTTCGATATGCCCGGCAACGATAACCGCACCCGCGCGTGATTGCTTAACCGCTGATAGATATTTCCCATCTGCGGCAGTTCCGGGTTGAACGTAGTTATGTTTTGAGTCTTTGATAAAAGCAACTTCGTTTTCACCGGCCGCCTCTATCGTCCCCACAGCGCTTATCTGCCCGGCGCCATCACCGACCAGCTCAGCACCGAGCCGCTCAGCCAATTGTGCAACCGTCAATCTCATAGCAATTCTCGATTCTCCGCCGATAGGCGTCCTGTGGAGATACTCGTTTCTTGATACTCGTCGAGTATCCGCCATTGGGCGTCCTTTGGAGAGCATCCGGCATCGAGCATTTATCTTTTTTCATTCCTCCGAATCCAGCCGAGTCATCACCTCATCGCTAATATCTATACAGCCATTGCTGTATAACAATTTATGCATCCCCATAGACAGTTCAAGTTCGGTGGGACTTAACGCCGGAAGCTTGGGTTCGCTCCTTTCAAATACAAAAGCCAGCCCCTTCTGTTTTGCAACCTCGCCGGTCATCCGCAAAATGTCTCCATAAATTTCCTCGGTTATTCTCTGTTCTTTTAATGCTCTCTGCTGCTTGTTAAACTCTTGCTGAGCCTGCAAGTTGGCCTGCTTTTTCAGTATCTCCTTTACCTGTGCCATATAACTATCACTGCCCCTTTGTAACGTCTTGAGTCCCTCCCTTTGAGCCTTGATATCATTGTCAAGCTTAACCAGTTCGGCATCAGCTTGCTGCCGCAGGCTCGTAGCTTCCTGCCGGTACTTAGCACTTTTCTTACAATCCCGGAAGATTTTCCGAATACTGACAACACCTATCTTAGGCATATTCACTTCTCTGACATTAAGCTTCACCTGTTTTTCAATCATCTGCTGTATCAGAGACATATCAGAATCGTTGATGTCTACCTTGTGTGTATTAGGCTCCGTCTGTATCCGGTCAACTTTCCTGGATATGAGTTCAGCGAGACTCTTATCTTGGGCAGCAAGTAACTTAGCTTGCTCGGCGATTTTTCTGTTTTGCCCGGCAATTTTCTCATCCTGCGCAGCGATTTTCTCATCCTGTTTAGCTACAGCTTTCATTTGGTCCTCAGCGGTTTTCCCCCGGTTCTTAAAAAGAAAGCCTGAGGACAGGACAACCAGCAAAACCGCTGCCAGGATAAAGGGCCAGGCCATTTTTCCAATATTCATAAGGTGTCCTTTCACAACTTTGCTTTTATCATAATACGTTTACGAACAATCGTCGGTAATCGATAATCAATTAAAATTGCATGCCAACAGAGAAACTGAAAATCCGTGTATCATCATCTTCATCCTTCATAACCGGCACGCCAAACTGAAGCCTCATCGGCACAGAGCCCAACAAAGGTATCCCAATCTCTACGCCGCTGCCTACTGATAGACGGTAGCCCCCTGAATCAATTACACCGCTGTCAATGAAAAACAAGGCTTTAAGGCTTTCGCTTACCAACGGTACGCTCACCTCCGCATTGGCCAAAAATATCCAATCACTTCCTACCGGGTCGTTATTAGTGCCGGCTCGCGTGCTTACGCCTCGGTGTCTAAAACCTCTAATGCCGTAAGTGCCCATGCCGCCGGCGTAGAACTTCTCAAAAGCCGGTGTATCACCTACAGCAGTTGCTCCGAGCAGCTTCACCGCCAGAACTGTTTTTCGCTCAGCCAAATCTTCGTGAAGCGTCCTGTACCATATATGAGACCCGGTTAATATCCCAAAAGTGTGGTCGCCGCCGAGCTGCTCATACCCGGTGTTGAACTCATAGCCTGTGCTTGGTCTGAACCTATCGTCGGTGGTTCTCTTGCCGATGCCAAAGCCAATACCTGCAATCATATTGTCGCCCTCGATGTCTTTTAGTTCGCTTGGAGGAGCGGAGCTAAAGTCACCGACATCAACATTTTCCCACCTAAAGCTGAGACTTCGGCCCCAGGTATCTTTTCGCCATTTACTGAAACCCATATATCCTTTCGTCCTTTGTTCGCCGAAGCCGTATCTCTCTTTGTAATTTTCCCTCTCCCAGCTTGAGCCTACCACATTGAGCGACTCCGGTTTATCATGAAGATAAGGCTCTGTGAAACTGACAGAATACATGCTCTCTCGTAATCCGGGTCGCAGCGAAATCCGCAGTTTCTGTCCTGCACCTCTGAACGCCTTGCCTGTAATAAATTCTTTAAAGCTTTCGGGCGTGTCGTGGATATCAAAATTCTCATCACTGAATTCAAGCTGACCTATCAAACCTCTCTCTAAGGATATGCCCGCACCTAACAA
>DUZJ01000153.1 GCA_013349615.1 Planctomycetota bacterium
GTGTCTTGACGATGCGTTTGGTTTAACTGATAAAATCCCGAACAACGCAAAGCTCATCCGCAATCTTATCCTTGGCTCGAACTTCCTCCAGTCGCATATCCTGCACTTCTATCACCTTGCGGCGCTGGACTACGTCGATGCAGTTGGTGCGATTGGTGATTTGGCGCCTTTTGTGCCGCGATACGAGGGCGATTATCGTGTAACCGGTAAGGCAAACGCTGAATTGGTGAACCATTATATAAGAGCGCTGGATATCAGACGAAAATGCCAGGAGATGCTGTCGATTTTCGGCGGGAAGATGCCGCATAATGTCGGCACTGTCCCCGGCGGCGTTACCGAGCAGCTCTCAGAGGACAAAATAACTAATTTTCTGTGGCGATTGAATGAAATACGCGATTTTGTTGATAATACGTACATTCCTGACGTGATAGCTGTAGCAAAAGCCTACAGCGACTATTTCGAGATTGGTAAAGGCTGCAAAAGGCTTCTTGCTTTTGGCGGCTTTGATTGCCGCCCGCGCCGGCTATTCAAAAGCGGCGTCGTTTCTCCTGTTCTGGAGCCTGAGGCGTTCGCCAGGGAGAATATCACGGAGGATGTAAAGCATTCCTGGTATGCGGATTCCAGTTCAGGCAAAAATCCCGCACAAGGACAAACAAAGCCGGAGCCTAATAAGAAACAAGCCTATTCATTCATCAAGTCGCCGCGATACAGCGGCAAGGTATGCGAGCTTGGGCCTTTGGCACGAATGGTGAGCAATTATGTGCAGGGCGATGAAGTGACGAAGAAGTTGATTGATTCTGTCCTCAGCGAATTCGGGGCCGGTGTTGACGCATTGTATTCTGTCCTTGGCCGACACGCGGCAAGAGCTCTGGAAGCCAAACTGGTTGCCGACGCTATGGTCGACTGGCTAACAGCACTAAAGCCTGGCGAGCCGACCATTGTCGAGGGCCAGATTCCTGAGCAGGGCGAAAGTGTTGGTTTAACCGAAGCGCCACGAGGCTCTCTCGGACACTGGATGACTGTCAAGGGTAAGAAAATCGACCGATATCAGGTTATAACTCCAACGGCTTGGAATGCTTCACCGAAAGACGATAAAGACCAACCCGGGGCAGTGGAGCAGGCGCTCATAGGCACTGAAGTAAAGGACAAAGACAACCCCTTTGAGCTCGTCCGAATTGTGCGGGCGTTTGACCCATGCCTGGCCTGCTCGGTTCATTTACTAAACGCCAGAGGAACCGAATTAGGGGTTTTTAGAGCTGTTTGATATGGTACTTGAGGAAATTGAAGATGCTATTCACACAAAATAAACCAATAGCCGAAGTGCTGGAGTCGCTCGGCGCCGAATCGAATGTCTTCCTGTTAGCTTGCAATGGTTGTGCCCAAGTCTGCGAAACCGGCGGCGAAAAGGCACTTTCGGCATTGGAAGCTGAGCTCCAAATCGCAGGCAAGAACCTGACAGGGCGAGCCTGCGTGGATTTTCTCTGCAATAAAGTGTTAGTGGCCACGAGACTTTCCAGGGAGATGGACAAAATCGAGGCCGCGGATTCAATCCTTGCGTTGACATGTGGGATAGGCGTGCAGGTGGTCTCAAAGGTCGTCAATAAGGTTGTGCACCCATCAGCGAACACTGTTTCACTTGGTGGCTTGCAGGGACTTTGGCCGTCAGATGAACGCTGTCAGGCATGCGGGGACTGCGTTTTGGACTACACTGGAGGTATCTGTCCAATCGCTTTTTGTGCCAAGGGTTTGCTTAATGGGCCTTGTGGTGGGGCTCAGGATGGAAAGTGTGAAGTTGACCCGGAGAAAGATTGCGGCTGGCAGTTGATTTATGAACGGCTGGCCAAGATTGGACGCCTCGAAAATCTAAAGAAATTCCACAAGGCCAGAGACCACAGCAGGATGTTACCTTCCAAGGATTTGCGAGAAACCTCGTTTTATGACATAGAAAAGTAAAGAGGGCCCAAGTATCCGATGGAGCCCAGCGCAACTTACGAGAATAAGGAGACATTGAAAATATGAAACTTACCGAGCGCTTCAAACAAGGTAAATTCGTAATTACCTGTGAGGTTGGGCCGCCCAAGGGTATAGAAATCGACAAAATGATAGATGAGCTGGGGCCCCTGCGGAGCAAGATAGATGCTTTCAATGTTACTGATTTGCAAAGCTCAGTACTGCGGGTCGGCTCAATGGCGACCTGCCGTCTTTTGAAAGAGAAAGACTTTGAGCCCATTATGCAACTTACCTGCCGGGACCGCAATCGTCTGGCCTTGCAGTCGGATGTTTTAAGCGCCGCAGTATTAGGCATTGAGAATCTATTGTGTCTTACCGGCGACCATCCGCAATTGGGTGACCATCCTGGGGCGATGCCTGTGTTTGATTTGGATTCCGTGCAGCTTCTATCGGCGGTTAAGGGATTGATGAACGGTAAAGATATGGCGGGCAATGACTTAGAAGGTACGCCGCCGCAATTTACCATAGGGGCAACGGTAAATCCGGGCGCGGAACCGTTAGAGCCCCAGATTATAAAGATGGAGAAAAAGATTGAGGCCGGGGCGGAGTTCTTCCAGACCCAGGCGGTTTATGAGGTGGATAAGTTCGCTAACTTTTGCGAAAAGGTTAAGCATCTGAATGTGCCTGTTATGGCAGGAATTGTGTTCTTGAAATCACCCGGTATGGCAAAGTTTATGAATGCAAATGTCGCAGGAGTTCATGTTCCCGACGCGATTATTGATGAGCTGGCCGGTGCGGGTAAAGAAGGAAGAGTTGAAAAAAGTATAGAAATCTCCGCCCGTCTGATTAAAGAACTGAAGGCTTCTTGCCGGGGAATTCATATTATGGCTTTGGGGTGGGAACGGCATGTAGCCGCCGTTTTGGAAATGGCCGGTCTATAACGGCAAAAACGAAACCCCGCACCTACTTTGAGGTTCCAACGCAAATTCCCGCCTTTGTGCTTCGAACAACAATTAAGTTTTATCTGTCGGGTCAACGTTAGCATCTCAAAGTAGGTGCGGGGTTGACGGCTGCGGCACAAACCTTGTATTCCGGTATCTTGGCCGTCGGGTCTAAGGCGTCATTAGTCAGCATATTGGCAGGGCTTTCACTGAAATGGAACGGCATAAACAGCCAGCCTTTTGCGATGTTGTCGGTTACCCTTGCCGGTGTGGTTACTGTACCGCGCCGTGTGATTACTTCAACGTTCTCACCGTTGCTGATTGCAAGTCTTTCTGCATCATCGGGATGTATCTCTACGTACCCTGTCGGTGAAACCTGGTTGATGACCGCTGATTTTCTTGTCATCGTTCCGGTATGGAATTGATACAACTGCCTGCCGGTCGACAGTACAAACGGATAGTTTTCATCAGGAAGCTCATTAGCAGCTTTATATTCGACCGCGTGGAATTTGCCCTTGCCTCTCTTGAACGTTCCCTCGTGCAGGAACCTGGTGCCGGGATGGTCTTTATCCAGGCAGGGCCACTGCAGCCCAACCGAATCTATCCTCTCGAATGATATACCCCCGTATATCGGTGTAACTGTTGCGATTTCATCCATTATCTTGTCGGCGCCTCCGTAGCTCATCGGATATCCCATCTCCGTCGCAACCTCGCAGATGATTTTCCAGTCACTTCGGGCCTGCCCCGGCGGGGCAACAGCCTTTCGCACGCGCTGAACCCGACGTTCGGTATTCGTGAATGTGCCGTCCTTTTCTGCAAAACAGACCGAGGGTAATACAACGTCGGCGTACTCCGCCGTCTCAGAAAGGAAGATATCCTGTACTACGAGAAAATCTACTTCTTCCAGGGCTTTTCTTGTTCTGTTTAGGTTCGGGTCGGAAAGGGCGGGGTTCTCTCCCATTATGTACAACGCTTTGATTTTTCCTTCTTCTACCGCGTGCATCATCTCGACAACGGTAAGACCCTTTTGGTCGGAAAGCTTCCGCCCCCACGCCGACTCGAATTTGGTTTGAATTTCCGAATCTTCGACGGATTGATAGCCGGGGTACACGTTTGGTAATGCTCCGAGGTCGCAGGCGCCCTGCACGTTGTTCTGACCACGCAAAGGATTTACGCCCGTCGATGCCTTGCCCACATTGCCCGTTAGCATTGCCAGATTTGCCAGCGATAGCACGTTATCAGTGCCTGTCGTGTGCTGTGTGATGCCCATACTGTAAATA
>DUZJ01000117.1 GCA_013349615.1 Planctomycetota bacterium
AATATCAATCTGACTAATATAGAATCCAGGCCGAGCAAGAAAAGGCAGTGGGAATACTATTTCTTCGTGGATTTTGTTGGACACAGGACAGAGAAACAAGTTCAAAAGGGAATGGAAGAGGCCCGTAAGCATTGTCTGCAGCTTTCGATATTGGGCAGTTTTCCGAGGGCAACCGAATTGCTTTAATCGTGTTCGTAGTTCATTGTTAATAGTTCATCGATGGACTACGAACTATGAATTATGAGCTGTTTTTAGGAGAGTTTTTATGAGAAAGCCATTTGTGGCCGGCAACTGGAAAATGAACACCGACAGTCACACCAGCGTAAATCTGGCTGAGAAGATTGCTTCCGTGTCTTCTGAGACAGCGGACCAGAGCGTTAGCGTGGCGGTTTTTCCGCCTTTTGTTTATTTGCAAATGGTGTTCAAGGCCCTTAGTGTATCGAACGTTGCGGTGGGCGCGCAGGATTTTTACTTTGAGCAAAACGGGGCTTTTACCGGCGAGATAAGTGCGTTGATGCTGAAGGATATCGGCTGCACCTATGTCTTGTGTGGTCACTCGGAGCGCCGGCACGTTATCGGCGAGACTGACGAGTTAATAAATAAAAAAGTTACCGCTGCAATTTCCGGCGGTCTTCTGCCGATATTATGTGTGGGCGAGCTGCTTGAAGAGCGCAAGGCTGATAAGACAAACGAAGTAATAACTCGACAGACAAAAAAAGGTCTGGCCGGCCTTAATGCTGAGAAGGTGTCCGCGGTGACCATGGCGTATGAACCTGTCTGGGCCATTGGGACGGGCCTGACAGCAACGCCGCAGCAGGCGCAAGAGGCACACGATTTTATACGGAAGTTGCTTGCTGAAATGTACGACGCCCAATTGGCCGAGGAAATCCGCATTCTTTACGGCGGCTCGGTGAAGCCCGACAATGCAGCGGAGCTGATGTGTCAGCAGGATGTTGACGGTGTGCTGGTCGGCGGGGCAAGTCTGAAGGCAGATGATTTTTCGGTGATAATTCGGGCGGCAGTGTAATTGACAATTGACTCTTTACTATTGAAAAAGAAAGGGCAGACGCTCCATGTCCGTTACAATGGTAAGAAAATGGTAAATAGTCAATTGAAAGGGGAACGAATATGACTGTTTTTCCATTGTTAGCAGTATCTTTTATTATGAAGGTCGTTGCTGTGCTTTTTATGATTTGCGCGGTGGCACTTATTCTAATCATTTTGGTTCAGAAGGGCAGAGGCGGTGGTTTGAGTGCGGCGCTTGGCGGCGGCATAGCTGGCGGGATTCTGGGCTCCAAAACCGGAGATTTTTTGACCTGGGTCACAATAGTGCTTGTGGGTATATTTCTTACTCTTGCAGTAGTGATGGCCAAATTCTACAAACCATCTATCAGCGATTTTGGCGAAGGTGCGCCACCGGCAGCTACCGTCCCTACAGAACCGCCGCCTACAGTTCCTACGGAGCCTCCGCGAGGTCCGGAGCTGCCATCGCCGATTGAGGAGGTCGAGACTACAACCGACAGCGAAAGTAGTGATGCAAATTCGTCTGACATAAGGTGAAAAATTACATAAGCGCGCCATAACAAAGGGAAGCGCATTTGGCTGAATTAGCGTGAAAGTGCAGCGGCTATGATAAGTAGTATGACCGGATATGGAGACGCAGAGAGCCAGTTCAATGGCATAACCTACACGGTGACAATCAAGACGGTGAACAACCGTTATTTCAAGGTCAATATAAAATTACCGGAGGCGGCGGCGTTTCTGGAAGAAGATATTGAAAAGCTCCTGCGAAGTAATTTGTCGCGCGGGACAGTAAATTATGTGCTTCGGTTCAAGAATGCCTCAGCGAAAGTGCTCTTTGATATAGACGAGACGGCTTTGCGTGCCCTTATGGAAAGATTGAGTCGGATTGCCTCCTCGGCTGATATAAAATGCCCAATTGACGTTGGCGGCTTGCTTAACCTGCCGGGGATATTGGAGCCGGCATCTCCGGATGAAGAAACAGTCGAACAAATGAAGAAGGCCGTCCTGGAAATCAGCAGGGAGGCAATAGAGAAGCTCAAACAAATGCGCGCCGCCGAAGGAGCTGCTCTTGAGGCTGATTTTAACAAGCACTGCAGTGCTATAAAACAGGACCTTGAGCGAATACGCGCTCGCAGTGCGGTTGTCCTGCAGGGATATGCCGAGAGACTAAAGAAGAGAGTTAATGAACTGCTCGCGGATGCAAAACTGAAATTGGATGAAGAAACGCTTGCCAGAGAAGTGGCGGTCTTTGCCGAAAGGTCAGATATATCTGAGGAGATAGCTCGGCTGGATTGGCATCTGCAGCAACTGCAGCAGAGCTGTCAGACGGATGCCCAGGCCGCCGGGCGCAAGTTAGAGTTTATCAGTCAGGAGATGCTTAGAGAAGCCAACACCATTGCCAGCAAGGCCTCTGATACCGAGATTTTCAGCTGCGTGGTCGATATAAAATGCTGGATAGACCGGATAAAGGAACAAGCTCAGAATGTAGAGTGACATTTCGTACTGCGTATATTATTCGCATAATACATCGCACGCGACGCACAACTAAAACATGAACGAGACAAAGGACAGATATGGCAAAGTGGTGATAGTGAGCGGCCCGTCCGGTGTTGGCAAGAGCACTATCTGCAAAGAGGTTGCTGGGCGGCTAAATAATGTTTATATTAGCGTTTCGGTTACCACCCGGCCGAGGAGTCAGGCCGAAGTTGACGGGCGGGATTATTGGTTTATCTCGGAGAATGAGTTTCAGCGGCGCATTGATAAGGGCGAGCTTTTGGAATATGCCGAGGTGTTCGGCCATTTATACGGGACACCAAAGGACAAGGTAGAAGAGGCGTTGCAAGACGCACGCACAGTTATTTTGGAAATCGACGTTCAAGGTGCGAAAAAGGTCAAGCGCATATACCAGGATGCAGTGATGATTTTTGTTTTCCCGCCGAGTCAAAGGGAGTTGGCGGAGCGTATGAAGCTCAGGGGCAGAGAAAACGGTCAAAGTGCCGAAGAAAGATTGGAAGGGGCGAGTGGAGAAATGGCTGCCGCCTGGCAATATTATAAACACATGGTGATAAACGAAGATTTGCAGCAGGCTGTAAATGAGATGGTAGAAATTATCCAGGGACTCCAGTGATAGAAGGTGTTTGGGAACCAGCCGGCAGAATTGAGAAAAAATAGCTGTGAATTAGTACGAATTTGTGTAAATTTGTGTTTAGGCTTTGAAGTAAACCGGAGAAAAAATAATGATAGAGGAGCTTAAGAGCACCGAGCTAATCAAAAAAGTTGGGGGTAGATTCAAATTAACGGCACTGATTCAAAAACGCCTGGACGAGTTGGTGCAGGGTTCTCGGCCGCTGATTGAGGATGCCGAAGGCCGAACAATGCTCGAAATCGTTATTCAGGAAATTCTGCAGGACAAAATCACAGTCGAAACCAAAGACAGCAAGATTAAAGATAAAGAAAAAGATTAACCGCGGATTGAAAAAATTGCTAAGAACGTCAAGCCCCGATAGCGAAGTGTGAAGCGAAACGTAGGATACGTTTCACGAGATACTAAATTACGCAGCTAACGAAATCGAATTGACAATGCCGCAAAAAAGATAAATATGAGAATTAAAGATTTAAATATTTTACTGGGTGTCAGTGGTGGAATCGCTGCATACAAGGCGGTCGATTTGGCCAGTAAGCTGACCGTTGCCGGCGCGAGGGTGAAAACGGTGATGACGGAAAACGCCTGCCGGTTTGTCGGGCCGAAAAGCTTCGAGGCGGTCACCGGCTCAGCGGTCTTTACGAGTTTGTGGAGTAAGTCTGAGGAACATAGAATCAAACATGTAAGTCTTGTTGACTGGGCTGATATTGTTGTCGTGGCTCCTGCGACGGCCAATATTATTGGCAAAGTTGCAAACGGCATCTGCGATGATTTGCTCAGTGCAACTTTTTGCGTTTGTTGGCAAAAGCCGATACTTCTGGCACCGGCGATGAATGGTAATATGTGG
>DUZJ01000111.1 GCA_013349615.1 Planctomycetota bacterium
AACCCAATTCAAACCCAATACAAACCCAATCAAACCCAATTAAAGCCAATAAAATGCCAAAACAAACCCAATTCAAACCCAAACAAACCCAATTTGTAGTGAGCTTGTCGAACCTATTTCAAAGGATGCATAATCATAAGGGCATGAATATCGAAGTCGAAGATCCGGCCTTCCGTGGACGGAATCAATCATCAACTGGACCGTTCGTAGTTTCTCTGTGCCAGGTTAGTAGAGAAAGCATCTCGATACGGAATAGTTTTGCTGCAAAAAAATATACCGCTCCAGATATGATTTTTATAATTTTCGTTTTCATTATTTTTCCTTTTTCCCCCATAAGAAGCCGATTCTTCAATTATTGTATTACCGTATTGACAATCGACGATACCAAAAACGGAAAAAGCTTTGACCGGAAAAGGGTAATCTGCGATTATATCCTGCAGTTTGACCTCATTTTATTATCGGAACCTTTTGGAGCTGTGTTGGTCTAAATGATAGGAAAAAACGTGACAGAAGCGGTAAATATCAATATTGACGATGCCGTATTGATAGAACGGTGCCGGCAGGGCGAATCTGCGGCGATAGAACGGCTTATACTTAAGTATCAGAACCGCATCTATAACGTCATATTGAGAATATGTGCAAATAACGACGATGCTGCGGAACTTACGCAGGACACGTTTGTCAAAATAATAGAAAAGATAAGTGAATTCGAGGGCAGAAGCAGCTTTTATACCTGGGCGTTTAGAATAGCCGTTAATCTGACTTTGAATTACTGCCAAAGAAGCGTCAGACTTGGGCGCACGAGTCTCGATGCTGAAAACGAAGAGCACACTCGGCAGGCAAAGCGGCAGTTGAAGGAGTTTTTGACCGATGAAAGCTGCCCCGACCCGGCGATGTTGGCTCAGAACAAAGAGATGTACGAGATACTTGGAAAAGCGTTGATGAAATTGGATGATGCGCATAGAGCAGTGGTTATCTTACGGGATATTGAAGGTATGAATTATGCTCGTATTGCAGAGGTGCTGGATATCGAGCTGGGTACGGTTAAGAGCAGACTGAGCAGAGCCAGAAGCAATCTAAGAAAGATTATGGAGGCCATGTTGCAATGAGCCAGGAAAAAAATCCGGATATCGAGGAATTGCTGAATAGCTTCATTGACGGAGAGCTGACGGAAAGAGAGCAGACCGAGGTCCAACGGCTGATATCACATGATGAGCAGGCAGGACAGCGGCTGCGGGAGCTTCAGAAGACACAGATGTTGGTTGGTTCATTACCTCGTGCCGAGGCCCCGGGCCGGCTCCTGGATAAGATAAAAGCTTCTCTGGAAAGAGAGAAGGTATCGGATGAGGCTGTCTGGAGCGCGGAGCGATTCGAAAAGCGAGTGGGTGCGAGGCATTTGCTGGCCCGTAAGGTTTTGACTGCCGCTGCTATGATTGGGCTGGTAGCCATTTTGGGAGGAGTGATTTATACGATTGTTGCCCCTGATGCTGATTATAGAGCAGGTGTACCCACAGTGGCATTTAGTGGCAGACTTGAATTGAAGACGAACGCCTTGATGGAGGTTGATGCATTTATCAACAGGGCGATTGAGGATAACGAGCTTTCAGATTCCGTTATTTTGAAAAGCCACGGGAACAAGAGAGTATATTCCATTACCTGCGGCCGGGAAGACTTAAATTTACTGCTGGCTGATTTGGCCGATATTTGGGAAAGGTTCGATTCGTCGATGTTATTTGTTGAGGCCAAACCGCCGGGTAAGCAGGTGGTTGTTGACGGTGTCAGTGTTGAGCAGATTGCTAAATTGATAACCATACCGAAGCCGGACTTGACTACGGGCGTAGAACCAAATGAAAAGCCGACTCGTCAACAGGTAAAGCAGAAGCAAGTACATCTGAGCATTGTGGTCGCAGGTAGCGAATAATGGATTAGCTGTATGGAGCAAGCGTTATTTGGTGTGGTTGAGACCGCTGAGCATCCGCGTTTCAAACGAATCACGGAATTGATAAAGTAAGTTGGCTACGATGATTTCTTTTTGCCTTTAGTGTCCGGCTTGGTTTTGTCGGTGGTTTTTGAGTCCTTGTTTTTGTCAACGGTTTTCTTTTTCGCGGTGTCCTTGTCGGTTTCGTCAGCTTTTTTTTCGCTTTTTTGGCCCTCTTTGTAGCTTTCACTTCTGTAATCAGTTTGATAGAATCCGGAGCCCTTGAAGATTATGCCTGCGCCGCTTCCCACGAGGCGCTTCAGAGCCGACTTTCCGCACTCAGGACATTTACGCATAGGTCTGGCTGTTATGGATTGGAACCGTTCGAACTCGTATCCGCAATTTTGACATATATACTCATAAGTCGGCATAGCAGTTACTCCGTCCCGGTTGTTTGCTCTGGCGACTCTGGTTTCTGTTTGGCCGGTTGTTTTGGTGTTAGCTTGTTGACAATTACTTTGCTCGGTCGAATGACTCGGCCATTGAGTTTATATCCCTTTTGGAACTCTTCGAGCACAATATTTTCCTGTTGTTCGGGGTCAGTTTTTTGCATCATCGCTTCGTGCAGGGCGGGTTCGAACGGCTCCCCCAGCGCTTTTATCAGCTCTACGTTATGTAACTTTAGGATGTCGAGCATCTGGTCGTAAATGATTTGAATGCCCTTGAGAAGCACATTGAAATTTTCAGCCGAGTGAACATTTTGGAGTGTATGTTCAAAATTGTCCAGCGCCGGCAGCAGCGTTTTTATAATCTTTTCCTTTTCGTAGCCAATCGTATCAGCAATTTGTTTGGATGTGCGTTTCTGTAAATTGTCGTAGTCGGCGCTGACTCGCTGCAATTTTGCAAAAAGCTCATCTTTTTCCTGCTGAAGCTCTTCTATTTGTTGGCGAAGTTCCTGCAGCTCATTCTTCTTAGGTAGAGGCTTTTTTTGCTCGCTTGGTGTTTCTGATTTTTTCTGTTTCATCGATTGTTACCAAAGTATTTTTTAAGTCTCTCGAAAAAGCGTTTTGATTGTGGAGAAACAGTTTTGTTTTCAGTTTTTGCGAACTCAGTCAGCAGTTCTTGTTGTTTTGCATTTAGTTTCGTCGGTGTTTCGATAATGATTTGCACAAGCTGGTCTCCGGTTCGTCTTGTCCGCATATCCGGCAGGCCCTGGCCCTTTATTCTAAAGATGCTGCCGTATTGTGTGCCAGGCGGGATTTTCAGGCCTTTTGTGCCGTTCAGGCTCGGCACATCAATAGTTGAGCCCAGAGCGGCCTGTGTAAAACTGATGGGTACGGCAGCGATCAGGTCGTTTCCATCACGCTGCAGGAATTCATGTGGTTTTATTCTGACGTAGCAATACAGGTCGCCTTTTGTCCCGCCACCTCGGCCTGGTTCGCCTTCGTTGGTGACTCTTATGCCTTGTCCTTCGTGGACACCTTGTGGAATTTTGATATTGACGATTCTCTTTTTAGGAACTCTGCCGGTGCCTTTACACTTTTTGCAGGGATTTGTGATGACTCGTCCGCTGCCTCTGCATTTCGGACACGTTGAGACCATCTGGAAAAAGCCGCCTCCTCTTGTGATCTGGCCTGTTCCGGCGCAGGTAGGACAGCGACTTGGTTTTGTTCCTCTGGCACTGCCGCTGCCGCTGCATTCCGGACACAAATCCTGACGGGTGTACTCGATGGTTTTCTCAGTTCCTTTGGCGATGTCATTAAGCGTCAGTTCAACGGTGGTTTCCAAATCGTAGCCGCGAGTGGGTCCTGGCCGCCGGCTTGACTTTCTGCGACCTCCGAATATACCGCTGAAGAAATCGTCGAGGCCGAACATACTGAAGATGTCCTCGACGTTCATCCGCGAGAAGTCGTGCATCCCGGCCCCGCGCAGACCATCGTGGCCGAACTGGTCGTAGCGCTTCCGCTTCTCCGAATCGCTGAGGACTTCGTACGCCTCGGCGCACTCCTTGAACTTCGCCTCGGCCTCTTTGTCATCCGGATTCTTATCCGGGTGGTACTTCATCGCCATACG
>DUZJ01000154.1 GCA_013349615.1 Planctomycetota bacterium
ACAAATTCACCGCCAGCAACTTTTCTCATCAACCAGTTCAGACCATCTCTTATGTGGCTGCTGATATTGTTCTGGATAAAAGTGTATCCCCAGACGAAAAACC
The DNA here is from genome assembly GCA_013349615.1 of Planctomycetota bacterium. Classification (GTDB taxonomy): domain Bacteria; phylum Planctomycetota; class Phycisphaerae; order Sedimentisphaerales; family Anaerobacaceae; genus CS2-K091. Next base: position 104 of record DUZJ01000154.1, read on the forward strand.
AAATAGTCAGAATGGTCGGCAATAATACAGCCAAACCACGGAAAAAATAGCTTCTAAGGCGTCTGGTAACACTCATATCATTAACACCAAGTCCGATGCTGTTGTCCGTTTCCCAAGTTTTGTTCTATTGAAGCACCTAAAAAAGCTCATTTTATACAGAACACCGTATTTTAATCCATGGACTTCTTAGAGTCAATAAAAAAGTCTTTTGTTGATTCCAGATTCCGTTTGCCACTCTCCGGCAAATGTGCGCCCATCAAATGTATCGCCGCCCCCGGTAAAGAGGCGAGCATCCATACGGCCCGCTGACAGAGCGCCAATGCAGATGCTGATTCCTCTGTAACACCAGCAAACCTAACAAACAGAGAAACAAGTAAAATTTCCACGACTACCGCACCGCCAATACTGACAGGAACCGCGCCTAATACCCACGTCAGGGTGAAAAAGACATAATAATACACGATACCAGCCTCAATGCCGAGATTTCGCCCAAGAAGCCAGAAACCTGTGATTGTCAGAAGCTGTAAAAACACCGTCAGACCAAAAACGACAAGGATTGTCCCAATATTGCGGGAATAAATAACGATTGCGTCCTTAAGCTTGACAATCATGCTCACGGCGCTTGCACGGATAGATAACGAAAGCTTTGCCAGCATCGAGCGGCTTTTTTTGAGTATCAAGAGTATGCAAAAAATCACGACTACAGCCGCAAATACACAGAGAAGAACCCCCTTGTACTCCACGGCAGATTCGAGGAAACCGCGGCGGTCGGTGGAAGTTACTACAGGCCCACGGCCTCGTAGAAAGAACAAGTAGAAGAAAACAGCGATTACCAATGTGCTTACTAATCCAATTACCCTGTCAACAAATACACTCAAAACCGCCTCGAACTTTTTATCGGTGTGCTTGGTAACATACCAGGCACGCAGCAAATCGCCGCCCACTGAGCCGGGCATAAAATTGTTGTAAAACCAGCCCAAAAGATACAGTCTGACAACAGCCCAAAAATTTATGAAGATGTGTTGACTCCTGAGCAACAGCCACCAGCGCAGCCCTATTATTATCTGGCTGAAGATAAAGATACCAAGAACAGCGGCAAAAATACCGATATTCATTTGGCGGAAAATCGTTACTAAGCTGCTCCACCGCTGCTGACCTGAGTATTTATCCTCGCCTGAGAGCCAAAAAATCCCCCCAACAATGCCGCCTGATACGACGGCAACACGCAGAAATACGAATATGCGTTTACTTTTCTTGGCTCTCGGTTCGGGCATTAACGTAGTTTGCCTTAAAAAACTTGTTTTCGAAGATAATAACGGGTAAAACTGCTCCCGACAAGGAAAAAACCCACACTTACGTGTGGGGAATGGATACCACACACGTGAGTGTGTGGAGGAAAGAAGCGCATATACGCATAGAAGGAGCAAACAAATGTCAGCAAGGCAACCTATTGAAGAAGGTCTGGAATTTAGTCCGAAATTCGATGAGGGCGGCCTGATAACAGCTATCGCCCAAGACGCCAAGACCGGGCAGGTCCTGATGGTGGGCTGTATGAATCGGGCGGCACTTGATTTGACGATTCAGACCGGCTTTGCTACATACTTCAGCAGGTTACGGCAGAAATTATGGAAGAAAGGCGAAGAAAGCGGGCATTTTCAAAAAGTCCAACAAATACTCGTAGACTGCGACCAGGACTGTGTTGTCCTCAAAGTAACGGTCGATGCCGGCCAATGCCACGTCGGCTACCAATCCTGTTTTTACCGAGAGCTGAAGAAGGGCACTGACAAACAGTTGGACTTTATCGCACAAAAGGTCTATGACCCCAAAAAAACTTACAAAACCTAAGAGTGAATCAAAACACCACGCCCCGCCCAAACGCCGATCGCTTGCCGATATTACGTGCCTGTTAGGCATCGAAGAATCTCAAGCTTTTTACTTTCTCACTTCTCCCTTATCCCGAATCCCTGCATGCATTAGGCAGGGATCCAGCGTTTCTCCCTTCATCATTCGAAATTCCTTGTTCGATATTCGATATTCTTTTTTCCCTTTTCACTTTTCCCTTATCCCGAATCCCTGCATGCATTAGGCAGGGATCTAGCGTTTCTCACTTCATCATTCGAAATTCCTTGTTCGATATTCGATATTCTTTTTTCCCTTTTCACTTTTCCCTTATCCCTTTCAATTTCCTTTCCGTCTCTTTAACCTTCGGATCCAAAATCTCCTTCCTGCACCCAACCGCCTTTTTAAGCCACTTCCGCCCCTTCGCCTTATCACCCCCGACCGAGTATATCTCCCCCAACAAATCCGCTGCATCCCCCTCCGCCCACCGGTACTTCATACCTACGGCCTTCTCGTATGCCGATTTTGCATTGCTTTCCGCCTTCTCAAAATCTTTTAGCCGTTAATAAAGGGGGAGTGAGTCCGCCTTCTAACGCCGTTTGTGTCATTCTATAAAATCCCCGCTCAAACGCCGCGGGGGCTTTTACTCCGCTTCGCTGGGCTAAAAAACTAATCAATAATCATTTAAAAGGCTCGCCCAATCTCTTGTGTTTCTCCTATGGACTCCTTAATCACACTTCAATATTTATCCAACCAAGGCGGATATCAGGTGGTTCTCCGCCTTCTTCTGTCTTTCTGCTTCCTGATTTTTTCTATCTTTTTTGCTTCCGGGCTTTCTTTTCCAAGTAATTTATTCTCCAGCAGTTCACACATTTGCTTTCTCGCATAATAACGGTTCAGTCCCTGGCTCCGGCTCTTTTGAAC